>JAUIEH010000228.1 GCA_030428405.1 Alphaproteobacteria bacterium | reverse complement strand
ATAATGGCGACGCGGACGCCGCCGTCCTCGAGCTGTTCGACCGCAGGCGCTTCATCTTGCGAGCGGACTGCGTCCAGCGGATAAGCCGCACAGGCAGCTCCAAAACTGATCGCGCCAAGCATGAGAAATTTTTTCATTTCGGCCTCCTTTTGTTGGGCCCTTGCGGGCAACATGCCCCCGCAGATGCAACGAGCCAAGACTTGACATCCCGCGACCGGGCGGACCGCGTGCTTGTGGCGCGCGGCCTGTTTTCCACACGTGCGCAGGCCGCCGCCGCGATCGAGGCGGGCGGCGTCATCGCCGATGGCGAAACGCTGAAAAAGCCTGCACAGAAAATCGCGCTCGACGCGGACATTAAGGCCGAGCCGGCGCATCCTTGGGTCTCGCGCGCGGGTTTGAAACTCGAAGCGGCGCTCGACGCTTTCGGTCTCGATGTCACTGGGCTCGAATGCCTCGATATCGGCGCCTCGACTGGCGGCTTTATCGACGTATTGCTGACGCGCGGCGCTGCGCGCATCACTGGCGTCGATGTGGGTTCGGGCCAACTCGCGTCCAAGCTCGCAGCGAATGCATCAGTCATCTCACTCGAAAATCTGGATGCGCGCGCGCTGACGTCAAACCATCTGCCCGCCGCACCCGATCTCATTACGTGCGATGCGAGCTTTATCGGGCTCGCCAAAGTGCTGCCGGCGGCTCTGGCGCTGGCGAAACCGGACGCCGCGCTGGTGACGCTCTTCAAACCGCAATTCGAGGTCGGTCCCAAAGAGGTCGGCAAAGGCGGCGTCGTGAAGAATGATGAGGCGATCGCGCGCGCTTTCATCGACGCGCAGACATTCATCGAAACCGAGGGTTGGCGTTTCATCGATACGATCGACAGCCCGATCCGCGGCGGCGACGGCAATCTCGAGCGCCTGATCTATGCGCGCAAGGCGCCGGCGCAGCGACAAAAAGAAAACGCCCGCCGCTGAGCGACGGACGTCTCTTTAGTCAGTCATGAATTGGCTTCGGGCTTAGCTCGCCGGCGTCCATTCACCGGTATAGGGGTCGAGGCAGACCAGCTCTTCCGACCAAACCTCGCGGCCGTCCGGCATGCGCGTGACTTGCTCGACCGAGCGGCACTCGTCGCTCGACGCGCCGTAATCGCTTGCGCCGGCGCCGCCGTAAAGGCCTTCGCCATAGTCAGGCTCGCCATAGCCGGCGGCCTCGTAATGGCCCTCGGAATAACCCGAAGAACCGCCGGCCGGATAACCGATATGCGACTCAGCGACGCCGTAGCCGTTCGAGTTGCCGCCGCCGCCCGCAACGATGTTGTCTGAGCGATAGAAATCAGGGTGCACGCCGGCAGGCGCGCCATAGGCCGGGCCGCCATAATTGGGGCCGCCGACGCCAGGAGGCGGCGGAGCATAGGCCGGATCGCAATTCACGGACGTGCGGCCGATCTGGGAGCCGACAATGCCGCCAACAACGGCGCCGAGAACGGTGCCTTCATCGCGCGCGCCGCGTCCGGCGACCTGGTTGCCGAAGACGCCGCCGGCGATGGCGCCGGCGACCGCGCCGCCGGTCGTGCGGTTGGTGCGTTCGCGCTGGCAGCCGGGATCTCCGCCGGCCGGAGCGCCGTAATAACCCTGGGCGGACGCCGCCCCGGGGAGCAATATGCACGCAGCTGCAGAAGCGGCGACGAAGATGTGACGTACGTCCATGAATCCCTCCAGGACCTCAACATGAGGCTGACAGTGCCGAAACCTACCTGAACGCTGCATGAAGGCGAATGTCGGGCAAGACCAAGATCGTTAAGAGACGCAAAGAGCGCCAATCACCCCGCGCGCCGGGCGAACTGCGCGAGCTGACCATTGATTCCGTCGGCGCGCGTGGCGACGGCGTCGCGGCCGGGCCGGTTTTTGTGCCGCAAACGCTGCCGGGCGAGGTCGTTCGCGCCGAAGTGTCGGGCGAGCGTGGCGTCCTGCGGGAGGTCCTGCGTCCGCATGCCGAACGCATCGCGCCGGCCTGTCGGCATTTCGAGATTTGCGGCGGCTGCGCGCTCCAGCACTGGGACCGCGGCGCCTATCTCGCCTGGAAGCGCGACATCGTCGCTATGGCGGCGAAGCGCGCTGATGTGAGCGCGCGCATCGCGCCTGTCACCGAAGCGTCAGCCTCAGGGCGGCGACGCGCGACATTTCACGGCGTGCGTGCGGCTTCGCTGGGCTTCGTTTTCGGTTTTTCCCAGAGATCCAGCGACCGCGTCTTCGCGCTGAGCGAATGTCCCGTCCTGTCGCCGGCGCTTGATGGCGCGCGCTCGAATCTGGAGCGCCTCGCGGATTTGCTGCTGCCCAAATCAGGTCGCGTCGACATCGATGTGACCGAGACGGACGCAGGGCTCGATGTGAACGCGCGCGGCGGCGCCTCGCCCGATGACGTAACGATGCGCAGCGCGCTTGCAGCGCTGGCGGCCGAGGCCGGATGGGCGCGGCTCAGTCATGGCGGAGAGCCGGTCGTCACATTACGTCCGCCTCAAATCGATATTGCGGGCGTGCTTGTGCAGCCGCCGCCGGCGGCTTTTCTTCAGGCCACGCGCGATGGCGAACGCGTTCTCGGCGATTTCGTTTCGGAGAACGTGGCGGGCGCCAGGCTGACCGTCGATCTATACGCGGGGCTCGGCACGTTTGCGTTTCGGATTGCGCGGCACGGCGCAGTGCATGCGGTCGAAGGCGCTGGCCCGGCTGTCGAAGCGCTCAAGCGTGCGGCCGCGCATGCGCGCGCGATCAAGCCCGTGAGCGTGGAGCGCCGCGATTTGGCGCGCGAGCCCATGTCTGCGCGCGAGCTACGCCGCTTCGACGCCGCCGTGATGGATCCGCCGCGCGCGGGCGCTGCGGCGCAGACCGCGCAAATCGCCGCATCCGGCATTCGCAAGCTTGTCTATGTTTCCTGCAATCCGGCAACGTTCGCGCGAGATGCGCGCATGCTCCTCGATGCAGGGTTTTCTTGCGCGGAGATCCGTCCCGTTGACCAGTTTCTGTGGTCGCCCCATGTGGAGCTTATGGGAGCATTCATCCGATGACGCCTGAAACAGCCGCGGAACCCAGAAAGTCAGCCCGGCCATCCGTAGACGGGGCGAGTTTCGCTGCAGCGCAGGGACTGCGCGTCGGCTGGTATGCATTGCATTACGCAGCGCTCACGCGGATGCGTCATGGCGAGGCCGACGAGATGCAGGTCGCATATGACGCGCCGGCGCCCGACCGCGCTGAGTTGCGCCGCGCGCTATTCAAACTGTTCCAGGATGACTTCGCCAACATACGGGCTGGCCTTTATCCGGCCCCGCGCGATCTGGACATGCGCAAAGCCGCCAAAGCCGTTTCCGACAGTCGCCGCTTCTTCGCGGACTCGCGCAAGGTGAATGAGCGCCGCCTGCGCCGCGACGGCGTTGAAGTGCGCAGCCAGGCCGAGCAGGGGCGTTATCCGCCATACTATGTTCAGAATTTTCATTTCCAGACGGATGGCTGGCTGTCGCGCGAGTCAGCCCGGCTCTATGACACCCAGGTCGAAGTTCTATTCACGGGCTCCGCCGATGCGATGCGCAGGGCCGCGCTCGCTGAGATTGCGCTTGAGATGCGCGGCGTCGATCAAAGGCGCGTCCGGCTGCTCGATGTCGCGTGCGGGGCGGGCCGGTTTCTCGAACAGACGCTGGATGCCTTTCCGAGACTGAACGTGACCGGGCTCGATCTGTCCGGCGCCTATCTCGCGGAGGCTGAGGAGCGTCTCGCGAATTGGCGCCAGGTCAAACTCGTCGAAGCCAACGCCGAAGCGGCGCCTCTTGGAGACGGCGCGTTCGATATCGTCAGCTCAATTTATCTGTTCCATGAGCTTCCGCCGAAGGTCCGCCCCGTCATCGCGCGCGAGATCGCGCGGCTGTGCAGACCCGGCGGTCTCGTGGTGTTCGCGGATTCCGTGCAGACGGGCGATGATCCCAATCTCGACCGGATGCTCGAAGCCTTCCCGCATTATTTCCACGAGCCCTATTACCGTTCCTATTGCGAGGAGGATTTGGACGCGCTGTTTTCAGCGGTCGGGCTCGTTCCCGAGCGTGCGCGCAACGCTTTTCTCACCAAGGTCAGGACGTTCCGCAAGCCAGATGCTAGCTGAGCTCGGCGGGGCCTTCACGACCGGTCTGTGCACGGTGCATGAGTTTGTGGTCGGCGAGCACGCAAGCGAGCATGGCTTCCGCGATAGGTGCGGCGCGTATGCCGACGCATGGGTCGTGACGTCCCTTCGTCTGGACGTCGATTTCCTCGCCCTGGCGATTGATGGATTTGCGGGGCGTAAGGATGGAGGAGGTCGGCTTGACCACCATCCGCGCCGTGACCGGCTGTCCTGTAGATATTCCGCCGAGAACGCCGCCGGCATTGTTCGTCAGAAAGGTTGGACCGGCGCGCATCTCATCGCCAGAGATTTCGCCAGGCATCGCAGCTGATGAAAAGCCTGCGCCGATCTCCACGCCCTTGACCGCGTTGATGGACATGAGCGCCGCCGCGATGTCGGCGTCGAGCTTGGCGTAGACGGGCGCGCCCCATCCCGCCGGAACGCCGATAGCTTCGACTTCAATCACAGCGCCCAGCGACGAGCCCGCCTTGCGCGTTTCATCAAGCTTGTTCGCCCAGCGCTCGGCAGCGGCGGCGTCGGGCGAGAAGAACGGGTTTTCGTTGACCTGGCCCCAGTCCCAGGCTTCCCGATCGATGGCGTCATCGCCGATCTGCACCAGGGCTGCGCGTATGCTGATGGCCTCGCCGAGCGCTTTGCGGGCCACGGCGCCAGCCGCGACGCGCGGCGCGGTTTCGCGCGCAGAGGAGCGCCCGCCGCCGCGATAATCGCGCAGGCCGTATTTGGCGTCATAAGCGAAATCAGCATGCCCTGGCCGGTAGGCGTCGCGGATATCGGAATAGTCCTTGGACCGCTGGTCTACATTTTCGATGAGCATGCTGATGGGCGTGCCCGTGGTGACGGGGCCGTTCGTCCTATCGTCTTCAAACGTGCCGGACAGTATACGGACGGAATCGGGTTCCGCGCGCTGGGTGACGAAGCGCGAGCCGCCAGGTGCGCGGCGGTCGAGCCAGGGCTGAATGTCGTTTTCCGACAGATTCAGTCCCGGCGGGCAGCCGTCCACGACCACGCCAATGGCGGGGCCGTGAGATTCCCCCCAGGTCGTGAAACGAAAAAACC
>JAUIEH010000227.1 GCA_030428405.1 Alphaproteobacteria bacterium | reverse complement strand
GCCAAAACGCGCGGATCGACAGCTCTCATCGTTCTCATCCCCTACTCGCTCAAGCCAACTCGTCGGCTGAAGAGCATAAGTTGCGAGAATGCGACGAGGATTATATTCCCAATTATATCGATGACGTACCATGGTCGAAAGCGGTCTTAATTGCGATCAGCTCACTGAGGCAGAGCGAGAGTTGGCAGCCGCGATTAGCGCCTGTGTTCTGGAAGCCGATCTCGAAATTGCGGGGGCAGTGATTCAGCCCTATCGAGCCAGCGACATAGCGCTTCAAGTGATCGCTCGGCTGCGGGAGCAAAATCGCCGCTAGAGTCGTCTACGGCGAATTGCCGGAACCGCAACCATTGGGACAGCTGAAGCATAGCGTACATTGCTCGCTCCAATTCGTCGCAAGCCTCTTTGAGGTCGAGCTCGAAGTAAACCAGCGTTGAGGAGTCAAGTTCTCCGCCAGCGTTGTGCTCCATGTAGTCAAAGTCATGATTGATGTCTTCGGCCGAGTACCGAACCACCTGGTCGGCTTCGAGCTCAAGCCGGTTTCGCGGATCAGCGACAATAAGCGCATCTGGAATTTGATCGGACTGGTGCCAGGTCCAATGTGCAAGTCGGTGCCGATGCTTACCGGCCGTCTTGCAGCAATCGAAAGCGGCTTTGGCAAGTGCGAAATCGTCCGGGTTTAATTCTGCCTGCGCGGCGGCAAGCGTGAGTTCAATTTTGAGATTGTCGCTATGGGCAGCGAAATACATCGCCATTGCGGGTTTGGCGCGCGCATGCAGAAGATCGAGAAGGATGCGTCCGCGATATTCGTCCATTCTGGCGTATAGCGAGATGGCAAAAAGGACGAGTTTCGCGAGCTTTGGATCGGCCTCGTCTCGCTGCAGGTAGTGGTGTGAGGCGAGCGGGGCAATTTTTGAAAGGGGCTGGGGCATGGCGAAGCCTGAAGACGTAAAGCGCCGCGACGACGTCTTGAAGCGCATGCTCAACACGCCGCCGAAGCCGAAGAAGAAGGGGCGCGAGCCGAAGCCCGCGCCGGAGGGGGGACCAGAATGAGTTTCGAGCCCATTGCTGGCGACGGCAACGCTCAACAATTTGCCCTAAGACGAAAACCAGATGGCATTTATCTCGCTGATGGGCGGGCGATCCCAAGTGCTGGTGACCGCGCCGTGCGCGTCGATCACGATCAGGCGGTCGTTGACGTCGAGAGCGTTCGAAATGTGAGCGTGGGCCTTTTGGGGGCTGAGGCTCGTGTTGACGTAAAAAAGTGAAAACTGGAACTGGTAGTGCGGGCCAAGCTCTTTGATTGAGCTGATAACCGCATCATAGTTCTGTCCGGGTGACATCAAGTCATAGGCAACGAAGAGGTTGTGGGCCATTCTGGCGCTCCGAATTGTCGGAGAGACGCTTGACCGCCAAGCCCAAACGGATTGAAGTAAATCCGCTTACGAAGCACTTGGTCCCGCGCGTCCCTCCTCTTGGGTGCGGGATACGAGACGGCCCCCTGGTGTGGTAGCTGGGGGGCCGAATCGCGATTATATTCCTACTATCCAGAGGGCAGCAATCGACTTATCTTCAGCGCAAAGACGCTTCATCGGGTCGTGAGTTAAATATTCGCACCAGAAATTAACCGAAATGCAGCACGACCACTAATAGTTTTCTGTTATAATTGTTAAGCATCCTGGTTAATGCCTGAGTGTGTTGAGTTTTAAATTTTGGCAGCTTCAAATTTTTCTGTCTTGTTGCGAAGTCGGCTACCAGTTTTACTGAGTATTCGCGCAAACCAACTTTCTCAGCATTGCACTCGCATAGGTTGACTCGTTCGTACCGAATCCATCCTAGCTTGCGAGCAAAGACAATATCAGCGCGGCGCCGAGGATAAGCGCGGTCCATATCGCCATGGCGCCGTTGGGCACGGTGCGCCGCAATGCTCCTGACGGCGAGAACACTGTGTGCAGATAACCGTCTGCGCGATTGAGCGCGCGCGACATGGCTGCGCCGAGATGTCCGGTGAGCCGCTGCAGGATGACGTCGGTCCAGACGAGCAGCGAATGACCGGCGCGGCGATAGACCCAATCGAAGTCCAAAATCGTCGCGCGCTTCTCCGGCGGATAAACGCCCATGCGCATGAGGAATGAGAACGCAAAGACTGCGGCGACCAGAAGCTGCATCTGCGTGAGAATGTGCTCGCCGGTATACGGATGGTAGTGCTCGGCGACCGAAACCGGCAAAAGCGAATAGAGCCAGCCGGGGAATGTGCCGATGCCGATGCAAAGCGCTGAGGCGATGCCCATGGCGAGCAGCATGTTCCAGGGCGCTTCCTTCGGCCGCCTGCCGGAATCATGCGCGAAGAATGCAAAATACGGAATCTTGATGCCCGCATGTTCGAGCACGCCGGCCGAGGCGAACAAGAGCATCAAGAAGACAATCCAATGGCCCTCATGAGCGACGGCGGCAAGGATCATGGATTTCGTCACAAAGGCGGAAAACAGCGGGAACGCCGAGATCGACATTGCGCCGATGATGCAGAAAATTGCAGTGAACGGCATCGATTTGAAGAGACCGCCCAGTTCAGTAGCGCGCGTTGTGCCGACGCGGTGCAGCACCGCGCCCATGCTCATGAACAATAAGCCCTTGAAGATGATGTCGGCGAAGGCGTGAGCCGCCGCGCCGTTGATCGCGAGCGGCGTGCCGATGCCGACCGCGCAAACCATGAAACCGAGCTGGTTGTTGATCGAATAGGACAGAACGCGTCGGAGATCGTTTTCGATGACGGCGAAGAAGACCGGGAACACGGTCATCACCGCGCCGATCCAGATCAATGGCTCATAGCCGGCGAAGCCGCGCGCAAGCGCGTAAATCGCGAGCTTGGTGGTGAACGCGGATAAGACCACCGCCCCCGTCGCGGTCGCTTTCGGGTAAGCGTCCTGCAGCCAGTTATGCAGCAGCGGAAAGGCCGCCTTGACGCCGAACGCGATGAGGATCAATCCGCCGCCGAGCGTGTTGGGATCGAGCGCGCCGAACTCGAATGAGCCCACCGCGCGAAAATGAATGACGGCGCCGGCGAGCAAGAGCGCGCCCGATGCAACGTGGATGGCGAGATAGCGCAGCCCCGCATTGACGGCCGATGTCGTGCCGCGCGCGAAAATCAGGAACACTGACGACATCGCCGCCAGCTCCCAGAACACGAACAAGGTGATGAGGTCGCCGGCGAACACCGCGCCAAGACCCGCGCCCGCGTAAATCAGCGCAGACGCGTCCGACAATCGCGAACGTTCGTGCAAGGCGTAAATGCCGTTCAGGAACGCCGCTATGACGAAGGCGAGACCAAAAATGCGTGACAATCCGTCGAAGCGCATCGTCGTCAGGGTCAGTCCGGCGACTTCGATCGACCCGTATGAGCCAAGCTCGGCCGAAAGCCAGACAAACAGCGCCGCCACCGGCGCAAGCAACATCAAGCCCTTGCGCACCTGATGATATGGCAACGCGGCGCACAAGAAGCCGGCCAGCAAGAGCGGAACCGCAGGCGACAGCATCGCCCAGAAGCCGACCCCGGTATCGGAGGCGAGCTCAGGCATCGTCGTCGCTCCCGCCATAGTAATTTTCCGAGCGCCCAAGCAGGCGGCGCAGCGGCCAGCCGCACAAAACGGCGAAGGTGAACGCCAGGAAGCCGTAGAATGCGTGGAAGCCGCGCCAGCCCTCAAATGTAAAATAGGCGTGGCGGTGAATGATCAGATCCGCCGCGATCAGCGCAAGCGAACCAATCAGCAGTGCAAAGAAGACGAAGGTCTTGAAGCCCTTGGTCTCGAGGAACAAGAACCGGCGCGCGAATGGGTGAACGGCGTTAATGTCTTCGCGGTTCTCGCTCATCGCGCGCCTCCGGGATTGATCGCTGGCGCCAGAAACTCGGCTATGGCCCCGGCGTAGAAGAACAAAATGATGCAGAGCGCGGCCGTGATCACCGGCGGCAGCACGGCCAGCAATGGCGAGCCCTTCACCGGATCAGCGCCGCGCGGCGGATTGAGGAACAAGCCGCGCATCGCGATCGGCGCAAGATAGGCCACGTTCAATATGGTCGAGGCCACGAGCGCGAGCGCCAGCAGCGGCCGGCCAACATCGGCGGCGCCGGTCAGCAATTCAAGCTTGGGCCAAGCGCCCGCCAAGGGCGGCAAACCGATGATCGACGCCGAGCCAATGGCGAAGGCCGCAAATGTCCACGGCATCGCCTTGCCCAGGCCGCGCATGTCGGAAATCTCCGTGCGCTTGGCGCCGGTATAGATGGAGCCTGCGCACATGAAGAGCGTGATCTTGCCGACCGCGTGCATTACGAGCTGCAGGGCCCCGCCCATCAGCGCCGCCGGCGTCGCGATCATGGCGCCGAGCGTGACATAGGAGAGCTGGCTGACGGTGGAATAAGCCAGGCGCGCCTTCAAATTGTCCTGACGCAGAGCAATCAGCGAAGCCACGACAATCGAGATCGCTGCTATTCCGGCGAGCCAATCGGCTGCGGGCAGTTCCTGCATGCGCTCCGGCCCGAACACATAGATCGAAACCTTCAGCATCGTGAACACGCCGGCCTTCACCACCGCCACGGCGTGCAAGAGCGCGCTCACCGGCGTTGGCGCGACCATCGCGTTGGGCAGCCAGAAATGCACGGGCATGAGCGCCGCCTTGCCGATGCCGAAGGCGAACAGGAACAAGACCAAGCCGATCAGCCAGTCCGGCGCGTCGCCAAACGCCATGCCGCCAGCCTCGAAAGAAAGGCTTCCCGTCAGCGCGTAAGTCGCAATGATCGCGGGTAATAACAGGCCGAGCGAAGTCGTCAGCAGAACGGCGAGATAAATGCGCGCGCCGCGTCGCGCCTTCTCATCGCCTTTGTGCGAGACGAGCGGGAATGTCGACAGCGTCAGCGCTTCGTAGAAGACGAACATCGTCAAAAGATCGCCCGACATGGCGATGCCGAGCGCGGACGTGATGGCGAGCGCGAAGAAGAAATAAAAGCGCGTCTGATCGCGCTCTTTGTTGCCGCGCATATAGCCGATCGAAAACAGCGAGTTGACGATCCAGAGCCCGCTCGCGACGAGGGCGAACACCGCGCCCAATGGCTCAACACGCAATGTCAGCGCCATGCCCGGCGCAATCGTTCCGAGCGAGGCTTGCGGCGTCTGTCCCGCCGCAACGGCGCCGGCGAGCTGTATGGCGACAAAGAACGTCGCCGCCCCGCCAATAA
>JAUIEH010000226.1 GCA_030428405.1 Alphaproteobacteria bacterium | reverse complement strand
CCGCCGACCGGCGCGCCGTCGACATCGATCAGAGGCTGCTGCGTGCACTGTGCTGCGACAAGGCGTCCATCCGTGACCGTCGTATTGATGTTTACGGCATAGCCGCGATCCGACACCGCCAGCAGCGCATCGCCCATCGGCGCGGCCAGTTGCACGTCAAGGCCCGAGACGCCGCCGAACTCTATGGTGGCGGGCGACAGGTGAAGGCCGCCGCGAAAGGTCAGCGCGCCGAAGCGCTGACCGAAAAGCTCTTCTGCGACGGGCTGAGCTTCACACACCGGCGTCGGCGTAATTTGCGCCTGCGCGCTGATCGCGCCCAGGCTCGCAGCGGCGAGCGCAAACAGCGCTCCGCGGATTTCTGATTTCTTCATGTTCAGGCTTTCGCGTCGACGTCGCGCGTCGTTAATCGGTATCCGGAGCGCATCGCGCCGCCGGCGCCTGACAGCGCCTTGGCCGCAGCTTCGCTGACGTCGTCGTCAAACAGATCGGCGAGTTCCTGGATCATAGCGCCGCCCAATTGCTCCGCATCCGTAATCGTCACTGCGCGCCGGTACCACCGGGTCACGTCATGGCCGATGCCCACGGCGGCGAGTTCGACCTCCGAGCGCCGTTCGATTTGTTCGATCACGGTGCGCAGATGGCGATCCAGAATGCCGCCCGCATTGACCGACAAAGTTGAATCGTCGACCGGCGCGCCATCGGAGATGACCATCAAAATACGGCGCTGTTCGGGCCGCCCGACAAGCCGGCGCCACGCCCAGGCCAGCGCCTCGCCGTCAATGTTTTCCTTGAGCAGGCCCTCGCGCATCATCAGGCCGAGATTGACGCGCGCACGCCGATAGGGCGCATCGGCGGGCTTGTAGATGATGTGGCGCAGATCGTTGAGCCGGCCCGGCGCATCCGGCCGGCCCGCCTTCAGCCATTCCTCGCGCGCGCGCCCGCCTTTCCAGGCGCGCGTCGTAAAGCCCAATATCTCGACCTTGACCCCGCAGCGCTCCAGCGTGCGCGCGAGAATGTCAGCACACATCGCAGCGATGACGATCGGCCGTCCGCGCATCGACCCGGAATTGTCGAGCAGCAGCGTCACCACCGTGTCGCGGAATTCGGTCTCGGTCTCCGCCTTGAACGACAGGGGATGCATCGGGTCCGTCACGACTCGGGTGAGGCGCGAGGTGTCGAGCACGCCCTCATCCAGATCGAATATCCAGGAGCGCGACTGCTTGGCCTGAAGACGTCGCTGCAGTCTGTTGGCCAGGCGCGAAACCACGTTGTGATACGGCTTCAGCTGTTGATCGAGATAAGCGCGCAGGCGTTCGAGCTCGTCGGGTTCGCATAAAGTGTCGGCGCTGACGACCTCGTCGAAATCATGCGTGAACACACGATAATTGGCGCCGTCGTCGATATCGTTGCGGCGCTGGCGCGGCGCGGGCGCTTCGGATTCCATCTCCGACTGCATCTCATCGACCATGCCGTCGGTATCGCCGGAGGCCGCCTCGAACTCGGCAAGGCCCGCTTCGGACTGACCCATCTCGGCTTCGGGCGGTTCCTCCTGATCATCGCCGCCGCCGTCATCCTGTTCGTTGTCGTCCTCGCCGGAGCCGTCTTCAGGCGGCTTTTCCTCGTCGCTGTTGGTTTCGTCCTCATCCGGATCGCCGCCGAGTTCCTCACCCAGATCGAGGTCGCGAAGCAGCCCGCGCAGAGCCTCGGCGAAGGCTGCCTGGTCGTCCTGGGTTTCAGCGAGCTTCTCGAAGGCCTCAGCGCCTTTGGTTTCGATTTCCTCGCGCCACAGATCGGCGACGCCCTTGGCGGATTTCGGCAGCTTCCGGCCGGTCAGTTTTTCGCGCAGCAGGAACGCCACGGCTTCGTGCAGCGGCGCATCCTGACGGTCATCGACGCGGTTGAAGCCCGCTTTCTCACAGCGCTCGACCAGGGCGGCGTCCAGATTGCGCGCAACGCCGGCGAGCTTGTTGGCGCCGAGCGCTTCAACGCGCGCCGTTTCAGCTGCATCGAAAATCGCGCGTGCAAGCGAGCCTTCCGGCCTGCCGGCGAGATGGCTCATGATGTCGTGATGGGCGAGCTGCAGCGCGAGACCGTCAGCGCGTCCGCGCGCCCGGCTGGTCGTTGACGCGTTAAGCGTGCGCGGCGGCGTCGGCAACATCACCCGGCCGCGATTGAGCGTGGCCGCATCGCCGCCGAAGCGCACCTCGACATCGCGCTTGGCCGACAAAGCCCGCGTTGCGGCCGCGATGGCGCGCTTGAAGGCGGATTCTACGCTTTCGTCAGTCATAAGACGTCACCGGCGGCGAACAGGCGCGCGGTCCTTTGGCGCGAAGGCCGCCTTTTAAGCCACCTTCACCTGGCTTGCGGCTTCTGGGAGGTCTTCGCCGAAGGCGCGCTGGTAGAATTCCGCGATGATCGGGCGTTCGAGCTCGTCGCATTTGTTCAGGAACGTCATGCGGAAGGCGAGGCCGACATCGCCGAAAATCTTGGCGTTCTCCGCCCATAAGATGACCGTGCGCGGGCTCATCACCGTGGAGATGTCGCCATTGATGAAGGCGTTGCGGGTCATGTCCGCGACCGAGACCATGGCGGAGATGGTCTTTCGGCCCTTGGCGTCGTTGAAGTCGGTCGCCTTGGACAAAACGATCTCAACCTCTTCGTCATGGGCGAGATAGTTGAGCGTCGCGACCACCGACCAGCGGTCCATCTGGCCCTGATTGATCTGCTGGGTGCCGTGATAAAGCCCGGTCGTGTCGCCCAGCCCGATCGTGTTCGTCGTGGCGAAGAGGCGAAAGAACGGATGCGGACGAATGACTCTGCTTTGATCGAGCAAAGTGAGGCGTCCGGACACTTCGAGCACGCGCTGGATGACGAACATCACGTCCGGCCGGCCGGCGTCATATTCGTCGAACACGAGGGCGACGGGACGCTGCAGCGCCCAGGGCAGGATGCCCTCACGAAACTCCGTCACCTGAAGACCGTCCTGCAGGACGATGGCGTCCTTGCCGACGAGGTCGATGCGCGAGACATGGCTGTCGAGATTGATGCGCACGCACGGCCAGTTGAGGCGGGCGGCGACCTGTTCGATATGGGTCGACTTGCCGGTGCCGTGATAGCCCTGAACCATCACGCGGCGGTTATGCGCAAAGCCCGCAAGAATGGCGAGCGTCGTTTCGGGATCGAAGCGATAGGCTTCGTCCACCTCCGGCACATACTCGTTGGTTTCCGAAAAGGCCGGCACCTCGAAATCTGTCGCCACGCCGAAGACCTGCTCCGCCGAAACGGTCATGTCAGGCGCATCAAGCGCGAATCCCGGATCACCATCCGCCATTGAAGAAATTCCTCGACCGAAAACGCTGTTGGCTCGCGCTGATCGTAAGGCGCTGCGGCGCACAAACAAGCCGGCTCAGGCCAGACCCGATTTTCTGAGCGTTTTGAAGGCGCGAATGACCAGGGTGAGCCGGTTTTCCGTCGAGCGATCGCCGCCATTGGCGTCCGGGTGATAGGCTTTCACCAGCTCGGTATAGCGCGCGCGAATGTCTTCGCCCTTGGCGTCGTGATCGAGGCCGAGCGTGTCAAAGGCGGCCTTTTCCAGCTTGCCCAGACGGCGCTCTCGCGAGTCGGGCTGCGGCGCAGGCTTGTCGCCGAAGAGGCCGAACGAATCGACGAAGACGCGGCCCCAGTCGCGCTTGGCGCGGGTGGCCGTCTCGCGCATCCGGTCGCCCGCGCCCATGCCCCAGGTCGGGCGGTGGCCGTGAGCGGCGTCGCGCTGAAATTGCACGACCTCGTCATCGCTCATGCCGGCGAAGAAGTCCCAGTTGCGATTATATTCGGCCGCGTGAGACGGGCAGAACATATAGTTCTCGCCCAGCTTGTCGGGGCCTTTCGGCGCGCGGCAGGTGCCTTTGCCGGCGCATTCGGGGTAATCACACGCGCGTTCGCTCGCCGCCGCGCGTTTGGCTCCCGGCGGCTTGATGCGAATGTCCACGAAGCGTGGGCGATATTCGAACGCGTTGGACATGGACGAACTATGGTCGTGCTCGAGCGGCGGAACAATTCTTGACAGGCGTGAAATGACTGAATGGACGCAAAGGATTGAAGCTTTATTGCGCGAGGCGTTTTCGCCAAGCCGGCTTGAGGTGGAGGATCAGTCCGATCGCCATGCCGGACACGCCGGCGCGCGCGAGGGCGGAGGCACGCATTTTCGTGTCGAAATCACGTCCGAGGCCTTCTCCGGACAAAACCGCGTGGCGCGTCAGCGCGCCGTCATGAAGGCGCTCGAAAGCGAGTTCGCCGACCGGCTGCACGCGCTCTCCATCTCCGCCAAGGCGCCGGGCGAGTGAGACGCGCTCGCACGGGTCTATTCCGCCGCTCCCGTTTCCGCGCCTGAGAAATCGCCGCGCTCGCGCGGGTCGCCGCCGCCTTTGTGGAAATACATGCGCCGCGCAAAGGCGCGAAACATCGGCGTCGACATGGCGAAGTCGAGGAGCGGATTGGCGGGCGCGATGTCGTAAGCCCGGCGCATCAGCGTCTTGAAACCGAGCTTGGGCAGATAAGGCGCAAGCGCCGTCTCGGGCGCAGGGCCGTCCGCGTTGAGGTGGGCCGCTGCGGCCAAACCTGCGCGCCGGCCCATTTCGATGGCGAGATGAATGCCGCCGCCGGTGACGGGCGAGACCATGCCGGCGGCGTCGCCGATCAGGGTCACGCGTTCGCGCGCCCAGGGTTTGACCAGACCCGAGCAGGGGATGAGCCCGGCGCGTCGTTCGGTCTCGTCGGCGGGATCGATGCCGAAGCGGTCGAGCGCCTCTGCGACGAAGCGCTCAATGTCGGGCTTGCGCTTGTGCGAAACGGCAAGCCCGACTTGCACGAAACCGGGCGCGGGCGCGGCCCAGGCGATATAGCCGGGCGCCGTGCGGCTATCGAGAAAGCAATGCAAGAAGCGCTGGTCGAGATCGCGCGCGCTCGAATATTCGCGCTCGAGCCCAACCAGAAAGCGCTTGTTCCGTCCAAGGTCGAATATCCGTGCGATACGCGAGCGCCCGCCATCGCAGCCCAGAACCCAGCGCGCTGTTATCGTCTCGTCGCGGACAGTGAGCTCGACGCCATCTTCGCTCAGTCGCCCGCCCGACACTTTGGCGCCCGTGCGCAAATCGGCGCCCGCCGCCTGCGCGCGCTCGCCCATCCAGCGCAAGACGCCGCCAGTGTCGGTCGTGGTGAAGTAATAATCCTGCGCGAACAG
>JAUIEH010000225.1 GCA_030428405.1 Alphaproteobacteria bacterium | reverse complement strand
CGGGCTGACCCAGGAAAGCGGCAAACCGCTCTTGCGCGCTTATTCCGTCGCCTCCCCGTTCTGGGATGAAGAGCTCGAGTTCTATTCAATCAAAGTGCCCGACGGCCCTTTGACCTCGCGTCTCGCCCATATTCAGCCCGGCGATGAGGTCCTGCTCGGCCGCAAGCCGACCGGCACGCTCGTGCTCGACGCGCTGACGCCGGGAAAGCGGCTCTATCTCTTCTCGACCGGCACCGGCTTTGCGCCCTTCGCCAGCCTTTTGCGCGATCCCGAGACCTACGAGAAATTCGAACACGTCGTGGTGACGCATAGCTGCCGGCTCAACGCCGAACTCGCCTACAGCCAGGAAGTGGTTGCGGGTCTGAAGGACGATCCCTTGGTGGGGGAGGCCTCCGCCGGGCGGGTCACGCTTTACACCAGCTGCACGCGCGAGCCCCATCCCAACGAAGGCCGCATCACAACGCTCATCGAGACGGGCAAGCTCTTCGCCGATATCGGCCAGGCGCCGCTGAACCCGGAATCCGACCGGGTCATGATCTGCGGCTCGATGGAGATGCTGCAGGACACCAAGGCGCTGGTCGAAAAAGCCGGCCTGATCGAAGGCTCGAACGCGAGCCCCGGCGCCTTCGTCATCGAAAAGGCTTTCGCCGGTTGATCCTTTTGCTCTGAGCCTGTCCAAGCCATGGCGGCCTGTCTAAGGTCGCGAGCGAATGGGCAAGCAGGAGGAGCGGATGACGACCTGGCGGTTCCGGAAATTTTTGAGCGCGGCGATTGCGCTGGCGGCGTTGGGCGCCGTTTCGTGCTCCCAGGCCGCTCCTCAAGATGAGGCCGGCGCAACGCCAGCGCCCGCTTCTGACGCTGACGGCGATGCGGCGACGGCGGATGATGACGGCGGCGCGAGCGAAACGGAAAACAGCTTCGCAGACGCCATTGACGGGCTCGACGCTGCGGAAGGTCTTTTCACCGTTTATTCCGATCCAGACGGCGCGCGCGTCCTGCTCGAGCTGCCGGCGCCCGATCCTGAGACCCGCACGTCCGCGCGCGCGATCTATGTCGCATATCTGCGCTCCGGCCTCGGCTCCAATCCGGTCGGCCTTGATCGCGGCCTCAATGGCGGACCCAGCGTTCTTCGCCTCGAAGTTCGCGGCGGTCGCGTCTTCTTCGTGGCGGAGAATACGCGCTTCATCGCCTCCTCCGACAACCAGGCCGAGGCGCGTGCGGTCGAAGAAAGCTTTGCGCGCTCCATCATCTGGGCTGGCGATATTGAAGCGACCCACGAGGATGGCCGCGTGCTCGTCGACATTTCCAGCTTCCTGACGCGTGACGCCATCGGCGTGGCGGAGGCGATGTCGAGCGCGGAACAAGGCTCGTTCTCACTCGACGCAGACCGCTCCGCCGTAGACGCCGCCGCCACGCTCGCCTTTCCCGACAATGTCGAGCTGGAAGCCTTCGTTACTTTTTCCTCCTCCGACCCCGGCGCCGAGGTGCGCGCGACCGCGGCGAACGCCCAATCGCCCACCTTCACGCTGCACCATTCCTTCGTCCGCCTGCCCGATGACGGTTTCGCCCAGCGCGCCTTTGACCCGCGCATCGGCGTTATTGCTTATCCGATTGCGGATTATGCGGTCGGCCTCGACGAACAGCTTGAGACGCCGACGATCCTGCGCTTCCGCCTTGAGCGCACCGATCCGGAGGCGGAAAGCTCGCCCGCCGTCGAGCCGATCATATTCTATGTCGACCCCGGCGCGCCCGAGCCCGTGCGCCAGGCGCTGATCGAGGGCGCAAGCTGGTGGGAAGAAGCGTTCGAAGCGGCGGGCTTTGAAGACGGCTACCGCGTCGAGGTTCTGCCCGAGGGCGCCCACCCGCTCGACGCGCGCTACAATGTCATCAACTGGGTGCACCGGCAGACGCGCGGCTGGTCTTATGGCTCGCCGATCTATGATCCGCGCACCGGTGAAATCATTCGCGCGGTCATCACGCTGGGCTCGCTGCGCGTGCGACAGGACCGGCGTATCTTCGAGGGCTTGCTGGACGCCTCGCGGACTGGCACAGGCGCGCCGGACGACCCGGTCGTCTTGTCGCTGGCCCGGCTGCGGCAATTATCCGCCCACGAAGTCGGCCACGGCCTCGGCTTCCCGCACAATATGGCGGCGAGCGCCAATGACCGCGCTTCGGTGATGGATTATCCCGCCCCGCTCGTCACGCTGGACGCTGAGGGCGACATTGACGTCTCGCAAGCCTATGGCGTCGGCGTCGGCCCGTGGGACATAGCGTCCGCACGTTATCTTTATACGCAGTTCCCAGACGGCGCGGATGAAGCCGCCGAGCTGGACGCGATCATCGCTCAGACCCGTGCGGATGGTCTTTACTTCGTGACCGACCCGGATTCACGTCCCATCGGCGGCGCAAATTCGACCGGCTCCTTGTGGGATAACGGTTCTGATCCCGTCGATGCGCTCAATGAAGCGCTCGATGTGCGCGCCGCCGCATTGTCGGATTTCGGTCCCGCCAATCTGCCCGAGGGACGCCCAGTCTCCGAGCTGCGTGAAGTGCTGACGCCGATCCATCTCTGGCATCGCTACGCAATCAACGCAGCCGGCAAGCTCGTCGGCGGTTATCGCTTCGCATATGCCGTGAACGGAGATGCAGACTTCGCAGTCCGGCCCGTCGCGCCGTCGCGCCAGCGCGCCGCCCTCGCCGCCCTCCTGCGCGCGGCGGATGCGCAAACGCTGACGCTTCCGGCCAATGTCGTCGACGCCATGGCGCCGGTTCATGCAAGCTGGTTCGACGCCGGTTCGCGCGAAGTCATGGCCGGACACACCGGCGCGATCTTCGATGAACGCGCCGCCGCCGCCATCGGCGCGGGGCTCGTCTTCGACAGCCTGCTTGATCCTGCACGCGCCGAGCGCCTTGCAACGGTCAGCGCGCCCGGCGCGCTCAGCCTGGAAGAGATGCTGACAACGACGTCGCAGCGCGTCACCGAGGGACTGGACCTGTCTGATCCGCGCGAGGCGCGCAACGGCTTCGCCATCGCTGAGCGGTTCGTCACGGAGCTGATCCAGCTTGCCTCCAGCGACCGCGTCTCGAGCGACACCGCTGCCCGCGTCGAGGCGCATATGGCGGAGTTCGCGGCCAGCCTGGACAGCACCTCTTCGGGCCCGTCCGACGAACGCGCCATGCTCGCCCGCCGGCTCAACCGGTTCCTGGAGCGTCCGGCCGCGCCGGCCAGCGCCGCTGAACCGCCGCCATCGCCGCCGGGCAGCCCGATCGGCGGCCACGCGATGGAACCGAGCGATGACTGGCACGCCCCGCTGACATCTGAGTGAGGGGAGTTTGAGATTCTGAGCGGCGCTTGAACGGACGCGGTTTCTCCTTTCCGGAGAACCCTCACCCCGTTCATGCGATGCGCGCGCGATCTCCAAATATTTATTTTGGCGCGCTATGTTGGCGCCAAGATGAGGGTGATCGGGGCGATATTGAGCGCGTTTGCGCTCACGGCGTGCGCTGGGGGCATGTCTGGCGGTTTCGTCAGCGCGCCCTTGCCTGCGCCGACGCCGGCCATGGTCGACGCCGAACTCGCGCGTCGCGCCGCTGAACGGGTCGCGGCTGAACGCGCCGCCGTTGAAGCCGCGGAACAAGCCCGTCTCGACGCCATAGCCGCCGAACAGCGCCGTGTGGCCGAAGCCGAACAGGCGCGCCTCGCAGCGATTGAAGAAGAACAGCGCCGCGCGGCGGAAGCCGAACAAGCGCGCCTCGACGCAATTGAGGAAGAACAGCGCCGGGCCACCGAAGCTGAAGAGCGCCGCATCGCGGAGCTGGCCGCCGCCGAGCGCCGTGAAGCGGAACGCGCAGCCCGCGAAGAGCGCCGCGCTGCTCAAGCCGAAGAACGCCGCATCGCAGCCGCGGCCGCCGCCGAGCGCCGCGCGGCCGAACGCGCCGCCCACGAGGAGCGTCGTGCAGCCGAGCGCGCAGCGCGCGCTGAGCGCCGCGCCGCTGAAGCCGAAGAACGCCGCATCGCTGCGGCCGCCGCCGCCGAGCGCCGTGCGGCCGAACGCGCCGCGCGTGAAGAACGCCGCGCCGCTGAAGCTGAAGCGCGCCGCCGCGCCGAGCTGGCGGAAGCGGAACGACGCGCCGCTGAGGCTGAAGCCGCAAGACTTGCTGCGCGCGAAGAAGATGAGCGCCGGGCCGCGGAAGCCGAGGCAAGACGTCTGGCAGAGGAGGCTGAAGCTGCACGCCGCGCCGCGGATGCAGAAGCTGAGCGTTTGGCTGAATTGGACGAGCGCCGCATGCGCGCTGAAGCGCGCGCGGAAGCTGAACGCCTCGCAGAGGCCGAAGACGCCGCTCGTCGCGCTGAAGAGGCTGAGGCTGCGCGCCTGGCTGCGCTCGAAGCCGCTGATGCTGCGCGCCGGGCCGAAGAAGAAGCTGCAGCAAGGCGCGAAGCATCGAACAATGTCGTCACCCCGGAACGCGTCACCCCGGAACGCGTCACGCCCGAGCGTGTGACGCCTGAGCGCGTTCTGCCCGAGCGCGTTCTGCCCGAGCGCGTGCTTCCTGAGCGGGTGACGCCGAACCGCAACCGGCCAACCGAGCTTGCCGAGGATTCTCACCGCATCACGGGCAATACTGATTACAATCCGCCGCCCGCGACCAATTCGGGCCCAGTGCGCCTGATCGGCGACGACGCCCGCGTCGAAACCGCCAGCAATGAGCGCACGTCTTCTGGCGACAGCGCGTGTCAGGTCCGCAATCTGCGCGCCTGGGTCAACCGCATGCCGGGCAGCCGTGCGCAGCTATTCGTGACCGGAGAAGTCCAGCTCGCCCCCGGCGAGGGACCGCCGCTTCAGATCGAAGGCAGCGTCAACGCCGCCAACGCCTCGCTGACCGTGCGGTTGTCGGGTATTGCGGGTGCGGATGCGTCGGCGCCCTGGCTGCCCTTCCGCTATGAGCGCGAAGCCGATCTGCGTTTCAGCCGCGTGTCGATCTTCTGCGGCGGCGGCGAAGCCGCGTTCACGACGCGCATCATCGTCGTCACCTGACGCGCGCAGGCGCGACGGTCAGCAATCAGACTAAGTTTCGAAAAGAACGTCGCGCGCGACGATGGCCTAGGCGGCCATCACGCGATTGACCTCGTTCACCAACTCGCTGAGGTGGAAGGGCTTGGACAAGACCTTCGCCTCGCGCGGGCCTTCCGCGCCGGCATTGAGCGAAACCGCCGCAAAACCGGTGATGAACATGATCTTGAGGTCCGGGTGGATTTCAGCTGCGCGGCGCGCAAGCTCGATCCCGTCAATGCCCGGCATCACGATGTCGGTGAGCAGGAGATCAAAGC
>JAUIEH010000224.1 GCA_030428405.1 Alphaproteobacteria bacterium | reverse complement strand
TTCAATCAGATGTATGGCGTGCAATCGACGACGCCGTCTTTCCTGATCAACCAGCATCAGGTGCGTTCGGTTGATGACGCTGAGGCTTATGTCGCCCGTCTCGAGGCGATGGGCGATTATCTCGACGCCCAGGTCGCCGAGTCGCAGACCTATTTCGATCAGGGCATCGCGCCGCCGCGCTTCGTCTATGCGCACGTGATCGAAGCGGCCGAGAATGTGATCTCAGGCGCGCCGTTTGAGCCTGGCGAACCGTCCGCGCTACTCGCCGACTTCACGCGCGATGTCGACGCGCTCGATCTTGACCGCGAAACCCGCGACGATCTCGTGATGCGCGCGGTCTCGGCAATGCAGACCTCCGTCGGCCCGGGCTATGAGCGCATGCTGGCGACGCTGCGCCAGCAACAAGCCGCCGCCTCCACCGATGACGGCGTGTGGCGTCTGCCGAACGGCGAGGCCTATTACGAATATCAGCTGCGCCAATTCACGACGACTGATCTGACAGCTGAAGAAATCCACCAGATCGGCTTGCGTGAAGTCGAACGCATTCATGGCGAGATGCGCGAGATCATGGAGGAAGTGGGCTTTGAGGGCACGCTGCAGGAGTTCTTCGAATTTACCCGCACCGACCCGCAATTCTTCGCCAGCAATGACGACGCCGGCCGCGAAGAATATCTCGAACTTGCGCGCGGCTATGTCTCCGACATGGAAGAAATCTTGCCGCAGATGTTCAACACATTCCCGCGCGCGCCGGTCGAAGTGCGCCGCGTGGAACCGTTCCGCGAGGCGGCGTCCGGCAAGGGCTTCTACCAGCGTCCGTCAGCAGATGGTTCGCGTCCGGGCTATTTCTACGCCAATCTTCGCGACATGAACGACATGCCGCTCTATCAGCTCGAAGCGCTGGTCTATCATGAGGCTATTCCCGGCCATCACATGCAGATATCCATCGCCCAGGAACTTGAAAACGTCCCGTCTTTCAGGCGTTTCGGCGGATTTACGGCGTATAGTGAAGGCTGGGGTCTTTATTCGGAATATCTGCCGTTGGAATACGGCATGTATGAAGACCCCTATTCCAATTTCGGCCGCCTCGCGATGGAGCTGTGGCGCGCTGCGCGTCTCGTGGTCGACACCGGCATCCACCATCATCGCTGGACCCGTGAGGAGGCCATCGCCTATCTCATGGAAAATACGCCGAACCCGGAAGGCGACTGCATCGCAGCGATCGAGCGCTATATCGTGATGCCGGGCCAGGCGACCGCTTATATGATCGGCAATCTCGAAATCCGCCGCTTGCGTGATGACGCCCGCGAACGTCTCGGCGATCGTTTCGACATTCGCGAGTTCCATGACGTCGTGCTCGCCAACGGCGCGGTGCCGCTGGCCATTCTCGGCGAGCTCGTTGACGAGTGGGTCGAACGCGAGCTTGAAGCGCCAGCCTGATCGGACCGCTTCAGTCTCAAAGTTGAACGGGCCGCGTCGCATGTCGACGCGGCCCGTTTTTTGCGTCTTGCGCGCAGGAAAACGCAGAACGCGCCGCGCTTTCCGATTGGTTTAGCTTAACGCGGAGCCGCAAATCGTGAGCATTCTCTTCGCCGTCGCAGCCGGGTTTTTCGCAGCGCTGGGCGCAGCCCTATTCGCCTGGAGCTTTGCGCCCGCGCGCCCCGACCACTGGACCGTTTGCGATCATGGCGCGAGGACGCGCGCAACGGCTGTGCTCGTGCTCGCCCTCGGCGCGGGGCTCGCATTCGCCGCCTATGAAATCGGCGCGTTGTCTTCGAATTTCGGCCAGGCGCTCGCCGCTGGCGCGGGCGTGACGCTGATCGCCGGTGCGGCCTTGAGCCTGCGCGCCTTTGCGAGCCGGTTGGAATGGGATGTCGATGAAGTCCGTGCGCGCTCACCTTTCGGCGTCACCGCCATAGGCTGGCGTGAACTGGATGAGCGGGCGCGCACGCCGCTGACACACCGTCACGTCGCGCGTGATGCGCTCGGCGGCCGGATCGTCTGGTCGGACGGCATGCGCGGCGCGGATGCGCTCACTCGCGCGGTCGAGAGACGCCTGGCGCAGGGCCGCGAGCAGGCGCCCGCCGCCACCCTGCCCGCCGAAGCGCCCGCACAGCGCTTCGTGCGCGCACAATCGAGCTTTCAACTCGCGCGCTGAGGCCTGAGCCGTTAACCGCCCGGCCGGTATGGCGGCTCAAACGCCGTGCCGAAATAGATCGCGTTCATGACCAGACCGGCCGTGCCGCGCCAATAGGCGCGGAAGAACGGATCGTCCGCGAACAAGACGACGGAGCCTTGTCCGGATCGTTCCGCAACCAGTGCGCCCAGCCCGCTCAGCCGCTCGATATTGGACGAAGAGACATAGCCCGATATGAGCGGCGCCTCGGCGTCATAGGCGATGATGGTCGCGAACGGATTGGTTGTCGGCTCAAAAGCGTTTCGGCCCTGACGGTGCAGATGGATGCGGCCGCTCTCATAGCCGAAACCCAAGGGGTGCGTGGCGTCGATATCGGCGACGAAGACAGCGCCTGAGACGAATTCCTCAGCGTCATAATTGCCTTTGTCCGAATACGGCAGACGCGGAGGCGCAGACGGCGCAGGCGCTGCGTCGTCGCTCTCTTCGCCCTGAGCGCGCACGCCGCGCATCGCGACATTGGTGATCGCGTTCGAGACGGCCCACTCCGCTCCGCCTTGAATGCCGATGAACACGCCGCCACCCTGGACCCAGGCGCGCAGCGCATCGGCGAAGCCGTCCGGCATATCGCCATAGCCGCCATTCGGCAGGATTAGATGCGTGGCGTCCTCAAGCGCTGCAGCGTCGAGATCGGAGAGATTCGCCAACCGGACCGGATGGTGCATTTCGTGATCGAGCAGGAACCACATCTCGCCGGCCGCTTCCGGGCGAACGCCGTCGCCGACCACCAGCACGACATGCGGCGCTTCAAGCTGATGAATGGCGAAGGAGCCTAGATCCGGCCCCTCGGGCGTATAGCCCGACGCAATTGCGTGCACGACCACGCCATCGTCCTGCGCGGCGCGCGAGATGGCGGCGTGAATTTCCTCAGCACTCAGAGTTTGATTGCGTACAGGAACGAAAACCGCGCCCCGCCCGGTTTCAATCTCGCCGTCAGCCGTGCGCATCTGCGCCGGCTCGGGCAGCATATAGGCGCGCAGGCCCGCCTCTAATAGGCCGTATACGGCGCGTGGGGCGAAATGCTGGCCCCATTCAACGACATAGGCATAATCCGCCTGTGCTGGCGCCGGGCGCGCAATGTCGAGCGCGGGCACGGCCTCACCGGCCATGTTGCCGGCGAACGCGCTTCCCGATATGCGCGCGAAATCAATGCCATAGGCATGCGGCATGGTCCACCCTGTGACGTCGTAGAACTGCCGCCACTCTGCGTCTTCCGGCACGATGCGGGTCTCGAACAAACCCTCCACGGTCGGACCCAGCGCCTGATTGGCCGCAACGACATAGGCCTCGCCAGCGGAGAAATTGCGGCCATCGACTGCAACGTCGCGCGCGAGCACGCGCGCGCTGACGCCGTGCAGGTTCAACAGCTCAAGAAAGTTGGCGAGCCGGCCGCGATCCTCGCTTGCGAACACATAGCCGCGATTGGGCCCTGAGGCGTTCTCCACGAAATAATCGCGCTGGAACGTGCGCAGCGCATCCGCGTTGGCGCGTGCTGAGCGCACCAAGGCATAGAGCGCGGAGAACTGTTCAGCGACGGAGCGGTCATAGGTTTCAAGCCCGTGATCGGTCACCAGCGCGCCGCCATCGGTCGAGCTTTGCTCAAATAGAAACGCCGCTGCTCCGACCAAAGACGGGTAGCTCGATCCGTATCCGAGATAATAATCGTCGAAATATTCCTCGCTCACATAAAGCCGGCCCTCGCTGTCGAGCTGTTCGGCGATGGTCTGGCCGACTGTGACCGAGAGATCATAGGATTCCTGCGTGATCAGCGGCGAGAGGCCTGCGCGCGGTCCGGGGCTGAACCAGAAGGTCGAATTCGAGCCCATCTCGTGCATGTCAGCGGCGATATTTGGCAACCAGGCGACGGTCTGCGCGACGATGGCCTGGGATTCCGGCTGCGTCGCGGGGAGCCATTGCCGGTTGAGGTCGAACCAATAATGGTTCGTGCGCGGCGCAGGCCAGGGCGGCGAGGTGCGCCGGTGGCGGCGATCGGACACTGGCGTGACCGCGAGATTCTGATTGGTCCAGGCGGCCATGCGGCTGGCGCCGTCCGGATTGATCGTGATGCAGAGCAACAAAACGCTCTCATCCAGGATCGCGAGCGTTTCATCATCTTGCGCAGCGGCAAGATGATAGAGCATCAGCAAGGCTGAATCGTATCCGGACGTTTCATCGCCATGCACGCCGAAAACGAGCTGGGCGACTACGGGCTGGGCGTCGAGATCGACGGACGCGTTCGGATCGAGCAGCGCCGCGCGCCCGGCGCGAATTTCATCGATGCGATCGTGATTGGCCGGCGAGGTCGCGGTCACGAGGTGGATCGGCCGCCCCTCATGGCTTCGCCCTATCACTTCGACCGAAAGACGGTCGGACGCAGCGGCCACGGCCTGCACATAGTCCGCAATCAACTCGTATTGGGTGACGCGCGCGCCGACGGGAAAGCCGATGACCTCTTCGGGCGTCGGGATGGCGGGATCATATGTCGCGCCGGTGTTGAGCAATTCCTCGAGCGGCGCAGGCGCGGGCACGCTCTGGGCGGCGGCGATCTGTGCGGAGATCAGCGCGCACGCGCAGCCGAGAACCGTTGAGATTGAACGCATGTCGCCCGTCCCTCGTCTTTTGGCGGATTAGCCGGCGACGTTAAACGGGCGCGCGCAGAAGCGCTAGGGGCGCTGCGACGGAGGTGGGAGTTCACATTCGGCGTCTGGAAACGCCCGGCGCACTAGTCTGGAGAGCGCCTCACGGCTGACGGTGAGGGAAAACAACGCGCGTTCTTCTTGTACTTCTCGCTCATCGTCAGACAGCGCGGACGCCAAAAGCGCAATCTCCGCGTCGGCGTCGGCGCCAAGCTCCCTTGCATAGATGAGCCAATAATAGCGTTGGCTCGCGCTCTCCGCACCATTCTGTACACCAACATACTCCGCCATGCAGAGCGCCGCCTCGGCGTCAAACAGGTCGACTGCGGCTGCGGCGGCGATGTCAGAAAGTTCGACATTAGAGCGCCCCGCGGGCCCAATTGTGCGCACCTGCCAGTCGGGACACTCGCCCGTCCACAATTGGGCGTAGGCCGCGCGCTGCGAACGAATTTCGTTCACGAAGGCCTGGCTCATTGCATCTGTTTGCGCGTGCACGGACGTTGTTGTGAGCGTGGCCAGCACAGCCAAT
>JAUIEH010000223.1 GCA_030428405.1 Alphaproteobacteria bacterium | reverse complement strand
TGGACAAGCAGCGCGTCCGCTTCCTCGAGGGCGCAGCGAAAAACGACGTGCCCAAATCAAAAGCGTCGCATATTTTCGATCTGGTCGCGCAGTTCGCGGGCTACGGGTTCAACAAGTCGCACGCCGCGGCCTACGCCATGATTGCGTTCCAGACCGGCTATCTGAAAGCCAATCACCCCGTCGAGTTCATGGCTGCGCTGATGAGCCTGGATTCTCACAACACGGACAAACTCGCGACCCTGGTTCAGGAAGCGCGCCGGCTGAAAATCCCGGTCCTGCCGCCCGACGTGAATGTGTCGGACGCCGACTTCGCCGTTGAGAACGGTTCGATCCGCTATGCGTTGGGCGCCGTGCGCAATGTCGGCGCCTCGGCGATGGAAAGCCTGGTGGCCGCGCGCAAGGAAGGCGGCGCGTTCAAGACCGTGTTCGAACTTGCTCGCCGGGTCGATCCGAAACACGTCAATAAGCGCGCCTTTGAGAACCTTGCCCGCGCCGGCGCGTTTGACAGTCTGGACGTTGAGCGGCGCGCCGCCATGGCGGCGGCCGAGCTTCTCACCGCAGAGGCCAATTCCAGCGCAAGCGCGCGCCAGGGCGGTCAGTCCAGCCTGTTCGGCGAGGGCGAGGTCGCAGATCCCGAGCTGCCTCGGATCGAGCCGTGGAGCGCGCATGAGCGCCTGGATGAGGAACGCGCCGCGGTCGGCTTTTATCTTTCCGGCCATCCGCTCGATGAGGCCGCCGAGGCGTTGCGCCGGCGCAATGTCGTCTTCTCCGCCGAGCTGACCGCGCTCGTGGAGGAAGGTCGCGAGCGCGCCATCGTCGCCGGCGTCGTACGCCGCAAGATCGAAAAAATCTCGCAGCGCTCGAATGAACGCTTCGCCTTCGTCGCTTTGTCGGACCCGACGGGCGAATTTGAGGCGCTGGTCCCGCCGGAAGTGCTTGTGCGCAGCCGCGATTTGCTGGAGGCGGGCATGTCGGTCGCCTGCAGCGCGCGCCTGGTCGGGCGCGACGGCGAGACCCGGATCATTCTCGACACCGTCGAGGCGTTGGAGAACCGGCTCAAAGGCGCTTATGGCGGCATGCGCGTGATCGTCTCCGATAAGGAGGCGCTGGCCGACATCAAGGCGCGGCTCGAACGACTGAACGCGCGCGAGAACGCCGATCGCGGCAAGGTCTCGATGGTCGTGCCGACGGAGGAAGGCCGCGAGGTCGAGATCGCTTTGCCGGATCCCTGGCCCATCGATTCCGGCGCCCGCGCCGCTCTCAAGACTGCGCCGGGCGTGCTCGCCGTCGAGGAGATGTGAGCTGACGCGCGCATTGCGTCGTCTTCCAAGCTTGCCGCACCGCCCATCGGCGCCTATAACGCGCGCCATCCCACACGCGGGTCTTTCGGGCGCGCGCGATTTTGCGCGTCCATCCGGTCCGGCCATCTGGCCGGCGCGGCCCGCCGAGGCGAACCGGAAAAGATTGGAAAAACGATGTCACTGCCTGATTTCTCGATGCGCCAGCTTTTGGAAGCCGGCGTCCATTTCGGTCACCAGACCCACCGCTGGAACCCGAAAATGCAGCGCTACATTTTCGGCGAGCGCTCCAACATCCACATTATCGACCTCTCGCACACCGTGCCGCTCCTGCATCAGGCGCTGGTCAAGACGCGCGAAGTCGCTTCCGAGGGCGGGCGCGTTCTCTTTGTCGGCACCAAGCGCCAGGCCTCCGAGGCCGTGGCGCTGGCCGCAAAGCGGTGTGCGCAATATTTCGTGAACCACCGCTGGCTCGGCGGCACGTTGACGAATTGGCGCACGATCTCCAATTCCATTCAGCGCCTGCGCGCCCTCCAGGACATGCTCGACACGGACGGCCCTACGGGTCTGACCAAGAAAGAGCTGCTCCAGATGACGCGTGAGCGCGACAAGCTCGAACGCTCGCTGGGCGGCATCAAGGAAATGGGCGGCACGCCTGACCTGATGTTCGTCATCGACACCAATAAAGAAGCGATTGCGATCCAGGAGGCCCGCAAGCTGGGCATTCCGGTCATCGCCGTCGTCGACACCAATTGCGACCCCGACATCGTCGACTTCCCGATCCCGGGCAATGACGACGCTGCGCGCGCGATCGGCCTTTATTGCGAGTTGATCGCCGATGCGGCTCTGGACGGCATGTCTGAGGCTTCGGCCCGCTTTGGCGTTGATCCGGGCGAGGCTGAAAATCCGGTTGAAACGGCGCTCGCCGAACCGGACGAAGCCATGGCCGCCGCTTCGGAAGCTGAAGTCGCCGCGCAATCGCCGGCGCCGGACGCTGCTGCAACCGACGCCCAGCCGGACGAGCAACCGACGGCAACCTGATGGCGGCGTCTCACTTAATTGAGGCGCTGAACCGATAAGATAAGGACGCGATCTGATGGCAGAGATCACCGCCGCCCTCGTGAAGGAACTGCGCGAAACCACTGGCGCGGGCATGATGGACTGCAAAAAAGCGCTGACCGAGAATGATGGCGAGCTCGAAGCCGCCATCGACTGGCTGCGCGCGAAGGGCTTGTCGAAAGCCGCCAAGAAGGCTGACCGCGTCGCCGCGGAAGGCCTTGTCGGCGTGGCCGTGCGTGAAACCGCGACCGGCGCGCTCGGCGCAGTCGTTGAAGTCAACGCCGAGACCGACTTTGTCGGCCGCAACGAGAAATTCCAGTCTTACGTCAAGGACGTGGCCGAGCTTGCGCTCGAGACCAATGGCGACGTGACGGTTCTGGAGAATTCTCCGATGGCCGGCGGCGCCAGCGCCAAGGACACGCTCACCGACCTGATCGCGACGATCGGCGAGAACATGAACATTCGCCGGACCAACACGCTTTCGGCTGAGCCGGGCGTGGTGGCGAGCTATGTCCACGGCGTCGTCGCCGAGGGCATGGGCCGCATCGGCGTGCTCGTCGCGCTGAAGTCGGAAGGCGATAAGGAAAAGCTCGCCGATATCGGCCGTAAGATCGCGATGCATGTCGCGGCCGCTTCGCCGATCGCGAAGGATGTCGACGATGTCGACGCCGATACGGTTCAGCGTGAGCGCGCCATTTTGTCTGAAAAGGCGCGCGAGTCCGGCAAGCCCGACAACATCATCGAGAAAATGGTCGAAGGCGGGCTGCAGAAATTCTTCAAGGAATCAGTTCTCTTGAAGCAGGTCTTCGTCATCGACGGCGAACGCACGGTGGAGAAGGTCCTGCAGGACGCCAAAGGCGAAGTCGGCGCACCGGTCGAGTTGGTCGGTTTTGTGCGCATGGCGCTCGGCGAAGGCGTTGAGAAGAAACAAGAGGACTTCGCCGCCGAAGTGGCCGCGGCCGCCGGCAAGTCCTAAGCGCGGCGGACAGCGTCCGCGTTTTTGACCGGAGACCGCCATGACCGCTCCCACCGCCGAAGACGCCCTGGCTGAAGCCGGACAGAGCCGGCGCGTGGGAGACGGCCGCTTCAAGCGGATATTGCTCAAGGTGTCGGGTGAAGCGCTCATGGGCGCGCAGAACTACGGCATCGACCTCGAAGTCGCCGACCGCATCGCGAGCGAAATCGCCGCGGCGCGGTCGGCAGGCTACGAAATCTGTCTCGTCATCGGCGGCGGCAACATCTTTCGCGGCTTCTCAGCGGCTGCGAAGGGAATGGAGCGCGCCTCCGCCGATTACATGGGCATGCTCGCAACGGTGATGAACGCCCTCGCCATGCAGACCTCGCTCGAACGCATGGGCGTGGACACGCGCGTGCTCTCCGCCATTCCCATGATGACCGTGTGCGAGCCCTATATCCGCCGACGGGCCGTGCGCCATATGGAGAAGGGTCGCGTCGTCATCTTTGCGGCCGGCACCGGCAATCCGTTTTTCACCACCGACACCGCGGCTGCGCTGCGCGCCGCCGAGATGGGCTGCGATGCGCTTTTCAAGGGCACGCAGGTCGACGGCGTCTACAATGACGACCCGCGCCGCAACCCCGATGCGACACGCTATGATCGTCTGAGCTATCATGACGTGCTGGCCAAGAATCTGGCGGTGATGGATTCCGCCGCCGTCAGCTTGATGCGCGACAACGCCATTCCGATCGTGGTCTTCTCCATTCACGAACAAGGCGGCCTGGCGCGCGTTCTGGAGGGAGAGGGCGTCTGCACGGTCATCGAAAATGACCAGGTCGCCGGAAAGGACTGATTATGTCGGACACCGACGATTTCGACATGAAGGATCTGCGCCGCCGCATGGAGGGCGCTGTCGCTGCACTCAAGACCGAATTCGGCGGTCTGCGCACGGGCCGCGCCTCGGCGGCGCTGCTCGAGCCGGTCAAAGTCGACGCATACGGAACTGAGACGCCGATCAATCAGGTCGGCACGATCAGCGTGCCCGAGCCGCGCATGATATCGGTTCAGATCTGGGACAAGTCCCTGGTCGGCGCGATCGACAAGGCGATCCGCAATGCCGGGCTTGGCCTCAATCCGGTCGTTGACGGCGTCAATCTCCGTATACCGATACCTCCGCTGAACGAGGAGCGCCGCGCCGAACTCGCCAAGCTGGCCGGCAAATATGCTGAAGAGGCGCGGGTGGCTGCGCGCAATGTGCGCCGTCACGCCATGGATCAGCTCAAGCGGCTGGAAAAGGACAATGTCATCAGCGAGGACGAGCATAAGTCCCGCGCCGATGACGTTCAGAAGCTCACGGACGAATATGTCAAATCGATCGATGAGCAGCTGAAGACGAAGGAAGAGGAGATCATGCAGGTCTGAGGCGAGCGCCTCTCTCCGCGGCATGATGCGTTTAGGCCGGTTTTGAAAGAAGCACCGCTCCACGTCGCAATCATAATGGACGGCAATGGCCGCTGGGCGCGCGCGCGCAATCGACCGCGCGCATTCGGTCATCGCGAGGGCGTGGAGGCCGTGCGCCGAGCGGTCAAGGCGGCCGGCGATCTCGGCGTCAAGCGTCTGACCCTTTTCGGTTTCTCGACCGAAAACTGGCGCCGCCCGGCCCAGGAAGTCGCTGACCTGCTCGATCTCTTGCGCCGCTATGTCGACGCAGATCTCGAAAAGCTCCACGCCGAGGGCGTGCGCATCGGCGTCATCGGCGACCGCACCGGGCTTGCGCCCGATCTCGCCCGCATTATCGAGCGCGCTGAAACGCTGACCCGCGAGAATGACGCGTTCTTCCTGACCATCGCTTTTTCCTATGGCGGACGAAACGAAATCGCGCGTGCGGCGCAAAAGATCGCCGAAGAAGCCGCAGCTGGCAGCCTTGATCCGGCAAGCGTAGATGAAGCGCTTTATGCGCAATATCTTGATACGTCAGATACGCCCGACCCCGACCTCATCATCCGGACCAGCGGCGAAAAGCGCATTTCCAATTTTCTGCTCTGGCAATCGGCCTATGCCGAGCTCGTATTCCT
>JAUIEH010000222.1 GCA_030428405.1 Alphaproteobacteria bacterium | reverse complement strand
AGGATCTGACCGACATTCATCCGGCTCGGCACGCCGAGCGGATTGAGCACGATGTCGACCGGCGTGCCGTCGTCCAGGAACGGCATGTCCTCGATCGGATTGATCTTGGAGATGACGCCCTTATTGCCGTGACGGCCTGCCATCTTGTCGCCCGGCTGGAGCTTGCGCTTGACCGCGACGAAGACCTTGACCGTCTTCATCACGCCCGGCGGCAGCTCGTCGCCGCGCTGGAGTTTTTCGACCTTGTCGTCGAAGCGGCGCTGCAGGCGCTTCTTGGCGGCGTCGAATTGCTTTTTCAGCGCCTCGACCTCGCCCATCGCCTTTTCATCGTCCAGACCGACGCGCCACCAGTCTTCCTGGTCCAGCTCGTCGAGCGCCTCGCGCGCGACCTTGCCTTTCGGGAAGCCGCGCGGTCCGGACACGGACGTCTTGCCGATCAGAAGGTCGGCGAGGCGCGAGAAGATGTTGCGCTTCAGGATGGCGAGTTCGTCGTCGCGGTCCTTGCCGAGACGTTCGATCTCTTCACGCTCAATGGCGAGCGCGCGCTGGTCCTTGTCGACGCCGTGGCGGTTGAACACCCGCACTTCGACGATCGTGCCGGTCATGCCTGGCGGCAGACGCAGCGAGGTGTCGCGCACGTCGGAGGCCTTTTCGCCGAAGATCGCGCGGAGGAGCTTTTCCTCCGGCGTCATCGGGCTCTCGCCCTTCGGCGTCACCTTGCCGACGAGAATGTCGGTGGGATGAACTTCCGCGCCGATGGCGACGATGCCCGCCTCATCGAGATTGCGCAGCGCTTCTTCGCCGACATTGGGAATGTCGCGCGTGATCTCTTCAGGACCAAGCTTGGTGTCGCGCGCCATGACCTCGAACTCCTCGATATGGATCGAGGTGAAGACGTCGTCGCGCACGATGCGCTCTGAGATGAGGATGGAGTCCTCGAAGTTGTAGCCGTTCCAGGGCATGAACGCGACGAGCACGTTGCGGCCAAGAGCGAGTTCGCCCAAATCCGTCGACGGACCGTCCGCAATGATGTCGCCCTGCTCGACCACGTCGCCGACCTTCACGATCGGACGCTGGTTGATGCAGGAGTTCTGGTTGGAACGCTGGAACTTGCGCAGATTATAAATGTCGACGCCGGACTTGGTCGGGTCGGTCTCGCTCGTGGCGCGCACGACCAGACGCTCGGCGTCGACCTGCTCCACCACGCCGGGGCGGCGGGCAGCGACAGCGGCGCCGGAATCCGTGGCGACGACGGATTCCATCCCCGTGCCGACGATCGGCGCCTCGCTCTGAACCAGCGGCACCGCCTGGCGCTGCATGTTCGAGCCCATCAGCGCGCGGTTGGCGTCGTCATGGCCGAGGAACGGGATGAGCGCTGCAGCCACCGAAACGACCTGTTTCGGCGAGACGTCCATCAGGTCGACTTCATCGCGCGGCACCAGCGTGGCGTCGCGCGCCTGGCCGACGCGGCAGGTCACGAGCTCGCTCAGGAACTTGCCCTTGTCGTCGAGACGGGCGTTGGCCTGCGCGATCTTGAACTGCGCTTCTTCCATGGCGGAGAGATAGCGCACTTCCTCGGTCGGCTTGCCGTCCTTGACCACGCGGTACGGGCTTTCGATGAAGCCGTATTTATTGACCCGCGCATATGTCGAGAGCGAGTTGATGAGACCGATATTCGGTCCTTCCGGCGTCTCGATCGGACAGATGCGGCCGTAATGGGTCGGGTGCACGTCGCGCACCTCGAAGCCGGCGCGCTCACGCGTCAGACCGCCCGGACCAAGCGCTGAGAGACGGCGCTTATGCGTAATCTCCGAGAGCGGATTGGTCTGGTCCATGAACTGAGACAGCTGCGAGGAGCCGAAGAACTCGCGCACGGCGGCGGCCGCCGGCTTCGCATTGATAAGGTCGTGCGGCATGACGGTCTCGATATCGACCGAGCTCATCCGCTCCTTGATCGCGCGCTCCATGCGCAACAGACCGACGCGGTACTGATTTTCCATCAGCTCGCCGACCGAACGCACGCGGCGATTGCCGAGATTGTCGATGTCGTCGATTTCACCGCGCCCATCGCGCAGATCGACCAGCGTGCGCATCACCGCGACGATGTCCTCGTCGCGCAACACGCGCACGGTGTCCTCGGCCTCAAGCGCAAGGCGCATGTTCATCTTCACACGGCCGACCGATGACAGGTCATAGCGCTCGGGATCAAAGAACAGGCCGCGGAACAGCGTTTCGGCGGTGTCCGGCGTGGGCGGCTCGCCCGGACGCATGACGCGGTAAATGTCGACCAGCGCCTGATCGCGGCCGTCATTCTTGTCGACCATCAGCGTCGAGAGAATGTAGGGCCCGCGCGAAGTCGCATCGATGTCGAGCACCGGAATGGAGTCGACGCCGGCTTCCGTCATCGCAGCGAGGATTTCGTCCGTAATCTCATCACCGGCTTCGGCGTAAATCTCGCCCGTTTCGGCGTTGACGATGTCCTCGGCCACGAAACGGCCGATCAGCGCATTGTCCTCGACGAGAATGGCGTCGATGCCCTGCTCGGACAGCGTCTTGGCCTTGCGCGCCGAGATTTTCTCGCCGGCCTTGGCGATTTCCTCGCCCGACTTGGCGTCGATGAGGTCGAACGTCGGCTTCACGCCGCGATAGCGCATCGCGTCGAACGGGGCTTTCCAGCCCTTGCGCGCACCGCGCTTGACGACGGCGGAATAGACCAGCTTGTCGTAGAAGGTCGACAGGATCTGTTCCTTGTCCATGCCGAGCGCATAAAGCAGCGTCGTCGCCGGCAGCTTGCGCCGACGGTCGATGCGGACATGGACGATGTCCTTGGCGTCGAATTCCAGGTCGAGCCAGGAGCCGCGATACGGAATGATCCGTGCAGCAAACAACAGCTTGCCCGAGGCGTGGGTCTTGCCCTTGTCGTGGTCGAAGAAAACGCCCGGCGAGCGGTGCATCTGGGAGACGATGACGCGCTCGGTTCCGTTGATGACGAACGTGCCTTTGTCCGTCATCAAAGGAATATCGCCCATATAGACGTCTTGTTCCTTGATGTCCTTGACCGACTTCGCGCCCGTCTCCTCATCGGTTTCGAACACGATGAGGCGCAATTTCACTTTCAGCGGCGCGGCGTAAGTGATGTCGCGCTGCTGGCATTCCTCGACGTCGAATTTCGGCGGCTCGAATTCGTACTGCACATATTCGAGCACTGCGCGCTCGGAGAAATCCTTGACCGGGAACACCGATGTGAAGACTGCGTGCAGTCCTTCATCCGTGCGCTCCTCGTGGGTCGCATCCTTTTGCAGGAACTGATCATATGAGGACCGCTGAACCTCGATGAGGTTCGGCATCGCAACGGCTTCCGGAATTTTGCCGAAGGATTTGCGGATCCGCTTTTTTCCCGTGAACGTCAGAGACATTCTCGCTCCTTTTGCGAACCAGGTCCGCGCTCGACCCGGGCCGCTTATCGCCGCCTCGCCGATCCCAGACGCGCCTTGCCGGCTGCATCCGCGCCGGCCCGCCAGCCGGCATGAGTTTGCGCCTCGCTAAGGCCGCTGGATCAGCGCGGCCCGCTCAAACGGCGCGAAGCGGACGCCCCCGAAGGAGCGTCCGCCACGCTGATTTTCGCCGTCAGGCCGAGATCACTTGACCTCGACCGTCGCGCCGGCGTCTTCGAGCTTCTTCTTGATTTCCTCGGCTTCGTCCTTCGGCACGCCTTCCTTCAGCGGCTTGGGAGCGCCTTCGACGAGGTCCTTGGCTTCTTTCAGGCCGAGACCCGTGATGCCGCGGACTTCCTTGATGACGCCGATTTTGTTGTCGCCGAAGCTCGCGAGAATGACGTCGAATTCCGTCTTCTCTTCGGCCGCAGCGCCGGCGTCGCCGCCGCCCGCCGCAGGACCGGCGACCGCAACGGCGGCCGCGGCCTTGATACCGCGTTCTTCGAGGAAATCATTCAGTTCTTTGGCTTCAAGGACGGTCAGACCCAGAAGCTCCTCACCCAGTTTTTCGATTTTGGACATTTCCAAACTTCCTTGCGAATGCAGTGTTGCTTTCCAATCCGGAGGATGACGCCTAGGCGGCGGCCGCCTTTTCGCCGATCACGCCGATCGCGCCGGCCAAAGCCTGGCCGGGCGCATTGAGACGTGAAACAACCTGGCTGGCCTGGCCGGTGAGCCGTGCGACGATCGTCGCGATGAGCTCCTCGCGCGAAGGCATTTTCGACAGGGCTTCGACGCCCGCTTTGTCGAAAATCTCCGCGCCCATGACGCCGCCGATCAGGACAAGCTTTTCATTGCCCTTGGCGAAATCGACCGCAGCCTTGGGGGCTGCGACCGGGTCCGCCGAATAAGCGATCGCCACGGGGCCGGTGAACATGTCCGCCGCCGCTTCGCCGGGCGTGCCCTGCAAAGCGATTTTCGCGAACCGGTTCTTGACCACCGTCAGCTTGGCGTCGGCCTCTCTGAGGCGTCCGCGCAATGCTGTCATCTCCGCAACGGTGAGGCCGCTATAGTGGGTCACCACTACAACGCCCGAGTCAGCGAAAATCCCTTTGAGGGTTTCGACCGCCTCGGCTTTTTGCGCTCGTTCCATCGCGCTCTCCATGAACTACGACGCCCGGACCATTCCGAACGTCGGCGAGCAGCGGCGTCGCTAGCGCTTCAACCGGAGCCGAAGCTTTCGCGGCGATACCGCTCAAGCCTGCCCGGGAGCGCGAACGAACCGCCTCGCATATCCGGCCTTGCGGCCCGAAAACACGGCGGCGTCGTTTCGTCACCCGTCTCACACAGGGCCTCGACGGAGCGCATTGCTCGTATGAGGATTAAACCGGCGAACCGGTCCCCGCGATCTCGGACAGGGGCGGCGCAGCCTGCGAACCTCCGCTGACTGCGCCAATCCGGTCAAAAGACCGGAATCAGAGTTGACGCTTCCTTACCTCTCCAAAGCGTTACGGCGCAGACGCCGCATCGCCGATATCCACGCGCACGCCCGGACCCATGGTCGAGGAGAGCGCAATCTTCTTCAGATACGAGCCTTTCGCGCCCGCAGGCCGCGCCTTCACGATCGCATCGATGAACGCGCGCACGTTCTGCTCAAGGGCTTCTTGCGTGAAGCTCGCTTTGCCGACGCCGGCGTGAACGATGCCGTTCTTCTCTGCACGGAACTGAACCGCGCCGCCCTTGGCGTCCTTGACCGCCTGCGCGACATTCGGCGTCACCGTGCCGACTTTCGGGTTCGGCATCAGGCCGCGGGGGCCGAGCACTTTGCCGAGCTTGCCGACGACAGGCATCATGTCGGGCGCTGCGATCACGCGGTCGAAATTCATCTCGCCGGCCTGGATCTGCTCTGCGAGGTCTTCCGCGCCGACCAGGTCTGCGCCCGCCTCTTTGGCTTCATCCGCCTTCGGACCTTTGGCGAACACC
>JAUIEH010000221.1 GCA_030428405.1 Alphaproteobacteria bacterium | reverse complement strand
GCGTCCCGGCGCCGCGCTGAGCGACGACCGTCAGGGCTTCGACGGCCTGGGCGACGTCCGCGTCTGCGAGACGGAAATAGCGGTGCCGGCCTTGCGCGGCGCGCGCAAAAACGCCGCCCGCCTCAAGCCGGGCGATATGCGCGCTCGCGGTTTGTTTCGTGACGCCAGCGACATTGGCGAGTTCGCTCGCCGTCAAGGCGCGCCCGTCCATCAGCGCTTCGATCATGCTGGCGCGCGCCGGATCGCCGATCAGCGCCGCGATGCGCGAGATGTCAGGTCCGTCTCTCATAGTTCGACCATAAGCGAACCATGCGCGTGAGCCAATCCGCTAAGGTCATCGCGTTGCTCAGGAGATGGTCATGATCACGTGCTTCATCCGCTATGAAATCGATCCGGCGCGGCCGGAGGCGTTTCACCGTTATGCGCAGAACTGGGGCGCTGTCATTCCGCGCTGCGGCGCCGATCTGCTTGGCTATTTCGCGCCGCATGAAGGCTCGGCGACGACAGCCTATGGCGTTTATTCCATCGCGTCGCTCGCCGCCTACGAAGCATATCGCGCGCGCCTGGCCGCCGATCCCGGCGGTCGTGAGAATTTCGAATTCGCCCGCCGCGAGGACCGAATATTTCTCAAGCTCGCCTCGGCGCCGCTCGCAACTGAGCCAAGCGCGTGATCGCCGTCATCTTCGAGCTCGAGCCGCATCCCGGCCGCGCCGGCGATTATTTCGATCGTGCAGCGGCATTGGCGGGATTGGTCACGCAGGCCGACGGGTTCATCAGCGTCGAGCGCTTCGAAAGCGTGACGACGCCGGGAAAGATTCTGTCACTGTCCTTCTTTCGCGACGCGGCGAGCGTCGATGCGTGGCGGTGCAACCCCGCGCATCGCGACGCCCAGGCAGAAGGGCGCGACCAGATTTTTCGGGATTACCGGCTGAGGATCGCTCGCGTCACACGCGACTACGCCATGAACGTGCGCACGCAAGCGCCCGCCGACAGCCGCATACGACATGGCTGAATGCGGCGGGTGTGGCTGCGGACGGTAAGGCTCGAGAAAAGTCGTGCGGGCGGCGTCTAGCCGCTGCGCCAGGTGTTGGAACTCTTGCAACGCCGGCAAATGCGCTCGCCAGACCAGGCGCTTTCAAATTCCGTCTTGCACATGAGGCAGTTGCGCGTCTTCGCAACGTCCCAGGTGGAGCGCTCTTCGATTTCGTCGCTGGATGTAAGTGAGTCTGCCATAAGCGAAATATAGGAATTCCGTTGTTGACGTCCAGAAACGACCTTTGCCGCGCCTTGCGGCGCAGCGTCGCCGACTATCGGACGAAGGGGGACTTCGTGGCGATTTTGCGTGGCCCAGAGCAGTGATCAGCTCGTCCCGCCCCCGGCACGCCCTTGTTTTATAGACGACAAATTTCGGCGCGGGAACGTTTAATTCGCCAAATTTCGTGTTCGGCACGAAAGTCAAGAGATTCACTCGCGCCTTCAGGGACAAGGCGATTGCACTTTAGCGATCTGCGCGCTCGAGCCATCCAATTTCTTCTGCGATGGCGCGCGTGAGCGCGTCGAGTTCATCATTTTTGATGATGTAGGCGGGCGCGAGATAGATCACGCGACCGATGGGACGAATGAAGCAGCCGCGCGCGATAAAGCGCTCGCGCGCCGCCTCGACATCGTAGGGAATGCTCAGTTCGACCGAGCCGACGGCGCCGAGCACGCGCACATCGCTCACGATGGGAGAGGCGGCGAGCGGGGCGAGCGCGTCGCTCATGCGCTGCTCCAGCACGCGCACCTGATCGAGGCGCGGCTCGCTGGCGAACAGGTCGAGCGAGGCATTGGCCGCCGCACAGCCAAGCGCGTGGCCAGAATAAGTGGGCCCGTGCATCAGCGCCTTGCCCGCATCGTCGTCGTAAAAGGCCTCGAACACGCGCGCGCTCGCAATGGTCGCAGCCAGCGGCGAAGCGCCGCCAGTCAGCGCCTTGCCGAGCGTCATGATGTCGGGCGCAACGCCGGAGCGGTCTGCGGCGAACATCGCGCCCGTGCGGCCGAAGCCTGTGAATATCTCGTCGAAAATCAGCAAGACGTCGGCTTGGTCGCAGACTGCGCGCAAGCGTTTCAGCGCCGCCTCGTCATGCATGCGCATGCCGCCCGCGCCCTGCAGCAAGGGCTCAACGACGACGGCGGCGATGTCGTCGCGCGCTGTAAGAAGCTCGAGCAAGGCCGCTTCGCTGGCGGCGTCTTCGGGCAGATCGCAGATGAGATGCTGGGCCAGCGCGCCGGCGAAGAGCTTGTGCATGCCGTCTTCGGGATCGCACACCGCCATGGTGGCGAAGGTGTCGCCGTGATATCCGCCTTTGAACGCGATGAATTTTGTCCGTGAACGACCTGTTGTGTTGCGCCAGTACTGGACCGCGATTTTCATCGCGACTTCGACCGCGACCGATCCGGATTCCGAAAAGAATGTGTGACCCAGATCGCCTGGCGTAATCTCGGCGAGCCTGGCGGCGAGCGAATAGGCCTGCTCATGCGCCAGCCCGCCGAGCATTACATGCGGCATGGCGTCGAGCTGACGATGCATGGCTTCGGCTATGGCGGGATGGTTGTAGCCGTGCACGGCCGTCCACCAGCTCGAGACGCCGTCAATGAGGACGCGTCCGTCGGCGAGCTCGATCCGGGCGCCGCGCGTGGCGACCGCCGCAATCGGACGCGCCGAGGTTTTCATCTGCGCATAGGGCAGCCAAATATGCGCGAGACCGGTGTCGAGCCAGGCGGGATCCTTTGTTTCGCTCATGTGATAGGTCTCCAGACGAATGAACGAGCCCGCCGCAGATGCGCGGCCGAAAGCGAAAGCAGCCTCTATGACGTCCGACGCCGAAGCATCGCTGGCTCGCTTCGCCGCACAAAAACTCGAAGCGCTCGGCGCAGACAAGCTTTTGCGCCAACTGCGCCCGACGCAGCGCGGCGGCGATGCGTCCGCTGCGCGTGACGGCGCGGCGCTGATTTCGTTCTGCGACAATGATTATCTTGGGCTGAGCCAGCATCCTGACGTGAAAAGTGCGGCTGCACGCGCTGCCCTGGAATATGGCGCCGGCGCCGGCGCTTCGCGCCTGGTCACGGGCGATTGCCCGCTCTATGCGCGGCTCGAACGCGACCTGGCGCAGATGAAGGGATGCGAGGCCGCGTTGGTCTTCGGGTCGGGCTATCTCGCCAATATCTCGACTGTTCCTGTGCTCGCCGGACGCGGGGACGCAGTGTTCCTCGACGAGCGCGCGCATGCCTGCATGTTCGCGGGCGCGCAGCTCTCAGGCGCCGCAGTTGAAACTTTCGCCCATAACGACGTGGACGATTTGCGGCGCAGGCTCGCAAGCTCGAACGGCGCGCGCAAACTCGTCCTGACAGAGACTGTTTTTTCGATGGACGGCGATTGTGCGCCGCTTGGCGATATCGCCGCAGCATGTGCGCAAGCAAATGCGTGGCTGATGACGGACGATGCGCATGGCTTCGGCGTCGTGGAGCTGGACAATCAGGCGCACGTGCAGATGGGGACGCTGTCCAAGGCGGCGGGCGCGTATGGGGGCTATGTCTGCGGGCCGCGCGCTTTGATCGAGCTTCTGGTCAACCGCGCGCGCGGTCTCATCTACACGACCGGTCTGCCGCCGCCTGTGCTTGCGGCCGCCATCGAGGCCCTGCGGATCATGCGCACCCAACCGGAGCTCGCCGCGCGCGCCATGTCAAATGCGAGATTATTCTCTGCACGAATTGGCGCCTCCGCGCCGGAGAGCGCCATCGTTCCTCTGATTGTGGGAAGCGCTGAAGCTGCGCTCGCGGCGTCACAGACGCTCGAAGCGGAAGGATTTCTCGTCACCGCCATCCGTCCGCCGACGGTGGCGTCCGGCACGGCGCGGCTGCGCTTTTCCTTTTCCGCAGCGCATATGCCCGACGACGTAGCCCGCCTCGGCGACGCCGTGGCGCGGCGCGTCCAGGCTGAAGCGTCCTCATGAACGTGCCGGTGCGTCGCAGATCCGTCGTCGTGCTCGGCGCCGGCACCGAGCTTGGCAAGACTCATGTGTCGTGCGCTCTGCTGCGCGAAGCGCGCGCCGCGGGTTTGAGCGTGCGGGCCCTCAAGCCGGTCATGAGCGGGTTTTCGCCGGATGCATTCGCCGAGAGTGACGCCGGCCGGCTCGCTGCAGCGTGCGCCCTTGACCCTGACGGGGCGGAAGCGCGCGCGATCTGTCGCTATGCGTTTGAAGCGCCGCTCGCGCCTAATGTGGCGGCGCGGAAAGATGGTGTCGCGATGAGCGCTGACGACATCGTCGCGTTCGCGCGCGCGGGGCTGGCGGAGGGCGCGGATTTCACCTTGCTGGAAGGCGCGGGCGGGGTGTTGTCTCCGATAACGGATGAAATGCTTAACGCCGACCTCGCCGCCCGGCTGGGCGCGCCCATCGTTCTCGTGACCGCGAATTATCTCGGCGCCGTCAGCCACACGCTCACCGCGCTCGAATCATGCGAGCGGCGCGGGCTCGAAACGATCTGCATCGCGATATCCCAACCCAGTCCCGATTTCGGCGCGCCGATTGAGCTTGCTGAAGAGTTGAGGCGCTGGACCCGCCGGCCTTGTCTCTCATTCGCCCATGGCGAGGCGGGCGCTGCGGCTGAGCGCCAATTGTTATCGCTGATTTAGGTCGTTCGAACGAACCTTGAGCGGCTTCTTCTTTCCCAAGCCCGCAACGCTCGCTATATCCCGCGCTCGACAAGCATCTGGACCGCTGAATGAACACGCCGCTCGCGCGCATCCGCAACTTCGCGATCATTGCGCATATTGATCATGGCAAATCGACGCTCGCCGACCGTCTGATCCAGTCGACGGGCGGGCTGACGACGCGCGAAATGAAGGAGCAAGTGCTCGATTCGATGGAGATCGAGCGCGAGCGCGGCATCACCATCAAGGCGCAGACCGTACGCCTGCACTACAAGGCTCAGGACGGCGAGGAGTATGTCCTCAACCTGATGGACACGCCGGGCCATGTGGATTTCGCTTATGAAGTCTCGCGCTGCCTGTCCGCATGCGAAGGCTCGCTTCTGGTCGTTGACGCCAGCCAGGGCGTTGAAGCGCAGACCTTGGCGAACGTCTATCAGGCGCTCGACAAGGACCACGAGATCGTGCCGGTCCTCAACAAGATCGACCTTCCTGCGGCAGAGCCGGACCGGGTGAAGGAGCAGATCGAAGACGTCATCGGGCTTGATGCGTCGGACGCCGTGTTGATGTCGGCCAAGACCGGTCAGGGCATTGAAGACGTGCTCGAAGCGATCGTGACGCGCCTGCCGCCGCCGCGTGAAGGCGAGCGCGATGCGCCGCTTAAGGCGATGCTGGTCGACGCCTGGTATGACCCTTATCTCGGCGTCGTCGTGCTCTTCCGCGTCATTGACGGCGTGCTCAAGAAG
>JAUIEH010000220.1 GCA_030428405.1 Alphaproteobacteria bacterium | reverse complement strand
CGCCTTGGCCATGGCCTGGGACTGCATGTCCTCCATGCGCGACAGGCGGCCGACGGCCTGCTGGTCGAGCGCCACTGGCTTGCGCGCTTCCGAGGCTCCGGCGCTGAGCGCTTCAAGTTCGGCCTTAAGCGCTTCGAGGCGCTTGCGAATGTCGGCGTCTTTCATCTTCATGGGCGAAAGGATGCGCCGCTGGGCTCCACGACGCAAAGTGCGCGCACGCCGCATCTGGGGACGGCGCACGCCCGCCCACTCTGACTGAAGGAAATCCGACATGTCGCAGACCGCCGATTTCGTCACGCATCTGGAATGCGCCATGACCGGCAAGCGCGCCACAGCGGGCGTCGTCCATAACCTCTCCGAGGACGGATGGCCTCTGCTCGTACGCTATGACCTGGAGCGGATGCGCGCCTCGCTCGACCGCGACGAAGTCTGGGCGCGCGGCGGCGGCTTCTGGAAATGGCGCGAGCTTTTACCTGTGCGCAGCGACGAAAACGTCGTCGCGCTCGGCGAAGTCGATACGCCGCTGGTCGCGCTTTCAAACAGCTATCCCGGCGCTGGCGCCGTAGTGAAAGACGAGGGCCGCCTGCCGACAGGCTCGTTCAAGGCGCGCGGGCTGGCGCTGGCCGTTGGCATGGCGAAAGAGCTGGGTCTCAAACATCTCGCAATGCCGTCCAACGGCAATGCCGGCGCGGCATTATCCGCATACGCCGCACGCGCGGGCATCGCCTCGACAGTCGTCTGTCCGGCCGACACGCCGGAGATAAATCTGAGCGAAACCGCGCTTCAGGGCGGCGATGTATTCCGCGCGGACGGTCTCATCCATCAATGCGGCGCCTGGACCAAGGCGCGCGCGGATGAAGGCCGCTGGTTCGACGTCTCCACCTTGAAGGAGCCCTATCGCATCGAGGGTAAGAAGACGATGGGGCTCGAACTCGCCGCCCAGCTCGGCTGGTCGCTGCCCGACGTCATCTTCTATCCGACCGGCGGCGGCACGGGCCTCATCGGCATGTGGAAGGCGTTTGCGGAGATGGAGGCGCTTGGCTGGCTGGAGGCAGCGCAAAAGCCGCGCATGGTGGCGGTGCAGGCGGAGGGCTGTGCGCCGATCGTGCGCGCCTTTGAGGCTGGAGAACGCCATGCGCCGGCTTGGGAGAATGCGACCACCATCGCCATGGGCATTCGCGTGCCCAAAGCGATCGGCGATTTCCTCATTCTCGACGCCGTGCGCGAAAGCGGCGGCTGGGCGCAGGCCGTCAGCGACGCCGCGATCCTGGAGGCGCGCGCCAAAGTCGCGGCCGCCGATGGATTGTTGTTATGCCCGGAAGGCGCAGCCTGCCTCGCCGCCTACGATATCGCGCGCGCGGACGGCCGTGTGAGGGCCGACGAACGCGCTGTCATTTTCAACTGCGCGACGGGCCTGAAATACGACATGCCGCGTGTAGAAAAACAGCTTTCCCTCAGCGCGGACGGATAAACGACGCAAAAGTCGCGACGCATCGCTGGGTGGCGCCCGTGACTGCGATCGTTCGAATGCATAGGCTTTTGCTTGAATGTGCCACAAGGCGGGAACCTGACGAATGCACTCCACGACCTCACTTCGCGTCATTGCGGTCGCGCTTGCGAGCTGCGCCCTTCTTGGCGCGCCAGCGGCTGCGCAGGTGAACACCACGATCGGCAATGCGCCGACCGCCAGCTCGAACAATGAGTACGACGTCGCCAATGAATACGAACTCGGCCTCAATGCGATTGAGACGAGCGACTACCGTGAAGCGGAAAGCCATTTCCGGCGCGTGACCAATGTCAGCCCGTCAAATGCGGACCCCTATTTCCTGCTGGGTGAATCGCATCTGCAGCAGGGCGAGTATCGCCGCGCGCGAAATGAATTTCGCCGCGCACTGAATGTAGACCCGGACCATATTCAGACGCATCAACAGCTCGCGGTCGCGCATGCGCTGCTCGGCGATGAGGACGATGCGCTGGACGAGTTGAATTTCCTGCGCGCGCGCCGCGCGTCCTGCGCGCTGCATTGCGAGGACGCCTACATCATCTCGGCGTCAATCTGGACGCTGGAGGAGTTCTTCTTCGGCGAAATCCGCAAGGGCCGCGACCCGCTTGATGCGTATATGGAACATCTCCAGGCGACCGCGCCCGCCGCAGGCGACACCGGCGGCGGGATGTAGTGGCGCTGCGGGCGGCAAGCCCCGCCCCGATCGCCTACATCGCCTTGACGATCTCCTCGACCATTTTCTTGGCGTCCATGAGCAGCATCATAGTGTTGTCGCGGAAGAAGAGCGGGTTTTCGACGCCGGCATAGCCTGAGCCGAGCGAGCGCTTGACGAACATCACCGTGCCCGAATTCCAGACCTTGAGCACCGGCATGCCGTAAATCGGCGAGGACGGATCATCTTCCGCGGCCGGATTGGTGACGTCATTGGCGCCGATGACGAACGCGACGTCGGCGGTCGAGAACTCCGAATTGATGTCTTCGAGCTCGAACACCTCGTCATAAGGCACCTGCGCCTCGGCCAAGAGCACGTTCATATGGCCCGGCATGCGGCCGGCCACGGGGTGAATGGCGTATTTCACGTCCACGCCTTCGCGCTTCAGCATGTCCGCCATTTCCTTGAGCGCGTGCTGAGCCTGCGCCACCGCCATGCCGTAGCCCGGCACGATGATGACCTTGGAGGCGTTCTTCATCACGAAGGCTGCATCTTCCGCCGAGCCGCGTTTGACCGTGCCCTGAGGACCTTCCGCCGCCGCAGTCGTCTCGCCGCCAAAGCCGCCGAGAATGACGGAGATGAAGCTGCGATTCATGCCCTTGCACATGATGTAGGACAGGATTGCGCCCGACGAACCCACCAGCGCGCCGGTGATGATCAGCGCGGTGTTTTCCAGCGTGAAGCCGAGCGCGGCCGCCGCCCATCCCGAATAGGAATTCAGCATGGAGACGACCACCGGCATGTCCGCGCCGCCGATCGGAATGATGAGCAGGAAGCCGATGGCGAAGCTCAACAAAACCAGCGTCCAGAAGAAGAAGCCGCCGGCCACGCCGTGCGCGATGGAGAACAAGACGATCAGCAAAATGATCGCTCCGCCCACGCCGAGATTGATGAGATGGCGTTGCGGCAGAAGGATCGGCGCGCCCGACATGTTGCCGTTGAGCTTTAAGAACGCGATGACGGAACCCGAGAACGTGATCGCGCCAATGGCGGCGCCGAGCGACATTTCCACCCGGCTGAGTCCGTGAATGGCGCCGTCCGCGCCGAGAATGCCGAAAGCCGCCGGCGCGAGATAAGCCGCCGCCGCGACCAGCACCGCCGCCATGCCGACGAGTGAGTGAAACGCTGCGACCAGCTGCGGCATCGCGGTCATGGCGATGCGCTGCGCGATGACGGCGCCGACGCCGCCGCCAATGACGACGCCCATGACGATCAGCGAAATCGTGCCGAAGCCGAGCGCGCCGCGTCCGCCGAGGAGGAACAAGGTCACGCCGACGGCGAGCGCCATGCCGACCATGCCGAACAGATTGCCCTGCCGGCTCGTCTCGGGATTGGAAAGGCCGCGCAGCGTCAGAATGAACAAGACGCCGGCGACGAGATAAAGAAGGGCTGCGAGGTTCGCGCTCATTTCGCAGCGCTCCGTTCTTTCTTCTTATACATGGCCAACATGCGCTGGGTGACGAGGAAACCGCCGAAAATGTTCACGCAGGCGAGCACCACGGCGAGCAGTCCCAAAAAACGCGCAAAGCCGATCGACCATCCGCCGCCGGATGAGTGCGCGGCGGAAGCGGCCGCAGGCGCTGCGGCGGGCGCGCTTCCCAGCGAAGCTTCGGGCGCCGAGGCCGTCGCATCATCATCGTCATCGCCTCGCCCCCATGCGAATGGTCTTGAGGGCGCGGCGTCAGGCTCAGCAGCGGGCGCATCCGCGACTGGTGCGGGCGCGCTGTTCGCCTCGTCCCAGCGATGCGAAGGCCCGGCGGTCGCGGCGGCGGCCAGAAGCGCGCCGACGACGATGACCGAAGAGACCGCATTCGTCACGGACATCAAGGGCGTGTGCAGCGCCGGCGTCACCGACCAGACCACGTAATAGCCGACGAAAACGGCGAGCACGAAAATCGCCAGTCGGAAGATTGTCGGATCGACGGCTTCCATTACTTGGCCCTCGCTATACAGATGAATTTGGTTGGAGCCCGCATCACGCCTTCGCCTCTTCGACGAGACTTGGATGCACGACCGCGCCGTCGCGGCTCAGCGCCATGGCGGCGATGATCTCATCGTCCCAATGCGGCGCGTAAGACCCGTCCTCTCCGGAAAGAAGCGGCAGGAGGTTGAGCAGGTTCTTCGCGTACAGATTGGACGCGTCCGCCGCCAGCCGGCCGGCGAGATTGGGATAGCCGATGATCGTCACGCCGCCTTTCTTGGCGAGCTTTCCGAGCTTGGCGCCGTCGACATTGCCGCCCTGCTCCACCGCCATGTCGACGATGACGGAGCCTGGCCGCATGGAGGCGACCATTTCCGCGGAAATGAGCTTGGGCGCTGGACGGCCCGGGATCAGCGCCGTGGTGATGACGATGTCCTGCTTGGCGATGTGCTCGGCGACGAGGGCGGCCTGTTTGGCCTTGTAGTCGTCGGACATTTCCTTGGCGTAGCCGCCGGCGGTTTCGGCGGCTTTGAATTCCTCGTCCTCAACCGCGATGAATTTTGCGGCGAGCGATTGGACCTGCTCTTTCGCGGCCGGACGGACGTCAGTGGCGGAAACGACGGCGCCGAGGCGCTTGGCCGTCGCGATCGCCTGAAGGCCCGCAACGCCTGCGCCCATGACGAAAACCTTGGCCGGCGCCACCGTGCCCGCCGCCGTCATCATCATCGCCATGCCGCGTCCATAGACGCCGGCGGCTTCGATGACGGCGCGGTAGCCGGCGAGATTGGACTGCGAAGAAAGCGCGTCCATGGACTGGGCGCGCGTGATGCGGGGCGTGAACTCCATCGCGAAGGCGTCCACGCCTTTGTCCGCGCACGCAGCGGCGAAGTCTTTATCGCCATGCGGAGAAAACAGGCCGACCACGCCCGCGCCGTCGCGCAGAACCGCAAGCTCTTCATCGCTGGGCCGGCGCACCTTGAAAATCAGGTCGGCCTCGGCGAGCGCGGAGATGTCGTCGAAAATGCTGGCGCCGGCTTCCTGATAAGCGGCGTCTGGCGCTGCAGAGTCCGCGCCTGCGCCAGCTTCGACGGAGACGTCGTGGCCGAGGCCCGCCAGCTTTTTGACCGTATCAGGCGTCGCCGCGACTCGCGGTTCGCCGTCGGCGCGCTCACGCGCGATTGCGATTTTCATATGCGTCCCACGCCGTCGAATATTGCGTCGACGCGAAGGCTAGCGCGATTGCAAAGGCGCGGGAAAGAGGGTCCGGCGAAGCAATCGACGGCTTCGCCCGCAGGTCAGCCCG
>JAUIEH010000219.1 GCA_030428405.1 Alphaproteobacteria bacterium | reverse complement strand
GAGCGAACAGGAGATGATGTCTTCGCCCTCGACCGTGGCGTGGTCCCAAAGCCCAGCGAAACAAAAGCCGTTCTGATCATCGACTGTGATGGCGTAGGGCGTTTTCGAACCCTTCGGCCCGACCCACTCATAAAAGCCGTGCGCCGGGATCAGGCAGCGTCGCTTGGCGAAGGGCTCGCGAAACGCGTTCGAGCTCGTCAGGCCTTCGGCGCGCGCATTGAAGCTCGAGAATTTCTTCTCTTTGAGCGGCTTGTTCCACCAGAATGGCACGAGGTCCCAGCGCATCGCGGAAAGCACGCGACCGTTCTCTCCCGCGCGTACGGCCGGCACGGGCGTGGTCGGCGCAATGTTGTAGCGCGCCGGAATGCCGGGATCATTTTCCGGCTCGATAATGTTCAGCCAGTCGCGATACTGCTCCCAGCTGACGCCGTGTCGAAAAAAACGTCCGCACATGAAAGCGAAGATAGGGCGTTTGCGCGCGCGCTGAAATGCGAGCGCCATTAACGTCATATTCGCCTTATCCGGGCATAGATTAACCACGCACCGCATGAAGTTGAGCGGCGAGAATGTCCACGGCGTCTCACATCGGCGATATCCGCAAGCGACGTTTCGCGTCGCGTCGCGACCGTCATTCCCTGGCCGAACCGCGCGACCTTTTGCTCGGCGTGGTCGCGCCTGCGCTATTGTTGTGCGGCTGGGCGCTCGATGCAGCCGTTTCCAGCTCCCTCGTTCCTCCGGCGCAAAATGCGCGCATGCTCGCCGCCGCCCATGTCGCGCCCGCCCGCACGGCGCCTTTGTCGCGCTCGCGCAAAGTCTATTCGCGCATAATGCCGGCAATCGGAACGGCCAAAGCGCGCCTCTAGCGCTCGCGCGCCTGCTCATTCGCCACATCAAGCTTGACGCGCGCCCGTCGCCGCTCACTCTGGCGTCGGGAGAATGGGGAGCGTGATGAATATTTTCAGCGTCATACTTGGCGGACTGGTCTTGGCCGCTGCGATCGCCGGTTTGACCAATCCGCGCGATGAAGAGTTCAACGCCTGGATGCGCGAGCGCGTGGCGGAGCATTCCGCGATAGCGGCGACTGCGATGAGCAATCCCGACGTGACGCGCACGAGCTATATTCTCGCCTCGGCCTTTGACGTCCGCCTGCTCGACGCCGACGTCGCGCGATGCTACGGCGCGTTCCACGCTGTCTTCGTGTGCACGCCGCGCGTCGGAGCGTCCAATATTCCAGGGCTGCGCGACGTCTTCAGCTGATCGCTGCGCGCGCGCTGCGCAGTCACGCCGAACGTCGAGGAGAACCTGATGAGCAACGCCGATCCCGTCATTTTGGACGCAAGCCCGGGCGGCGTCGCCGCGGTGCTGCTCAACCGGCCTGAAAAACATAACGCGTTCAACGCCGCCATCGTCGCGCGCCTTTCTGAAATCTTCGAGACGCTGCGCGGCACCGATGAGCTGCGCTGCTTTATGCTGCGCGGCGCGGGGCGCAGCTTCTCCGCCGGCGGCGATCTGGAGTGGATGAAGGCGGCGGCTCATTACGATGAATCCGAAAACCGCGAGGACGCGCTCGCCCTCGCAACCATGTTGCAGCGCCTGTACGAGCTGCCTTGCCTCACCATCGCGCTGGTCAATGGCACGGCCATGGGCGGCGGGCTCGGCCTGATCGCGGCCTGTGACGTCGCCGTCGCCGTGAAGACCGCCGTCTTCCGGTTCTCCGAGGTCCGGCTCGGCCTGACGCCGGCGACCATCAGCCCTTATGTCATCGAAGCGATCGGGCCGCGCTGGGCGCGCCGGTTGTTTGCAACGGGCGAAAGCTTCGGTCCCGACCTCGCCAAGGAAATCGGCCTCATCCACGAAATCGTCGAGGATGATGAAGAGCTCTCGGCAGCCGGCGAGCGTTTCGCTGCGATGTCGTTCGAGACTGCTCCGCATGCGGTCGATGAAGCGCGCCGCCTGGTGCGCGATGTGTCCTATCAGGATATTGACCATGGCCTCGCCAAAGAGACCGCGCGCCGCATCGCTGAACGCCGCGCGAGCGAGGAAGGCCGCGAGGGCCTCGATGCATTCTTGTCCAAGCGCAAGCCGAAATGGGCGCGGGAGTAAATCTCCGCGCGCCCAAATCCGGCTCCGACGACCCGGCCTAGACTATTCGGCTCAGCTAGCTTGTCGGCGCAGCGTCGGGTGCGCCTGAAGCCGGCGGCGTCGTCGGCGGCGTGGACGATCCGCTGTCAGCGCCCGCATCACCGCCGCCGCTTCCTCCGCCCGTGACTTGCGCGATGGCCTTGTCCTTCAGCTTACGGAACTTGTCGGACGCCTTGGTCAGGCGTTCTTCCCATTCGGGGTTCGGGACCTGACCTTCGATCTTCTGGAAATAGACCTGCATGAGCGCATAAATCGCAAGCGGCTCGAGCAGGGCGGCCTTGAACGACCAGGCGAAGACGAAGGCGACCATGAAGGCGACGAAGCCCATATTGCCAGGCGCGATCGCCAATAGGGCGAGGACCGGGCCGAGCAGGACCAGGAAGATCACAAGCGTCAAAAGCCACATGAAAAGCCAAAGCCAAACGGCGTTCTTCAGGAATGAGCGGTAATTCTGCGCATACAGAATAAGCGCGTCGCGGCTGGTCGCCCACGGATTGGTCGAGCCGATGCGGATATTGTGCGCGAGAATGATCTCATCGACATAGGTCAGCGACATTTTGAGGATCGCGTTGATGATCCGCACGACGTTGTTCACGCCGGGGATCGGGATGAGCATCGCGGCGAAATTGATGATGCCGGTCAAGGCGCCGAGCACGCCTTTGATGAGCTGATCCAGCGCAAACAGGATCGAGGTTTCCGCAAAGCGCTCTTTGACGACCGAAGCCGCGTAAGTGAGCTGATTGCGCCCGTCGGGCAGCTCCTCGCCATCCATGTGCTTGACCAGCACTGCGATATGGCCGGCCTTGACGATGTAGAGAATATATTCGCGCGCGAAATAGAGCACGCCCGAGGCGCCGGCGAAGCCGAACAATGCGCCGTAAAGCGCGCCTGCGCCGCGCGCATCGCCGTCGCCGAACGAGGTGAAGGCGTAGCCCAGCCCGCTGCCTGCGCCGGTGGCGAAAATATAGAGCAGGGCGATGCCGAAATAGACCGCCATGCGAAACAGGATGAACGGCAAGGTGCGCCGCATGGCGCCGAACGCGCCGGCCAGACTGAAATCCCACATCATGGCGTCGCTCTCCGAGGCTGAGCCTTTAGAATCAATTCGACTGTCTCCACTGATTCTGGCGAAACAGCGCATGCATCGACGCCGAGCGCAGATGTTGATGCCGGCGAACACCATTGAACAGTGCGCGATGTCCGGTGGCGGCTGGCGTGGATATGAACGCGCCGCGCGAAACCGGGCTTGTCCTCGGCGCGCTGCGTCGACCCGGCTGAGGCGGCGGCGCGGCTCGCCTATTGGCCTTGCGTTTCGGCGTCCATGATGCGGTTTTCTTGCTGCGCGATGTAGACCCTTAGCTCGCTATTGATGAGTCTCGCCGCCTCAATGCACTGCAGTGAAGACTGATACTCCCGCAACAATCCGCCTTGATCATCGACAATGCGGTCGATGCTGGAGCCTTGGTCAGGCGACGCAGCGTCGTTGTCTCCGCTCATTGAACCAGACTCTGAGACTAGAGATTGAACCGCTGTCGCGATCGCTTCATCAATTTGCGCGAAGGCCAACGAGTTTTCGTCGACGCCTTCCACCAGACTCGTCAGCTGACGGTCGTTCTGACGCGCTATTGAATGAAGCAGCTCTAACTCCGTCATTTCCGCACTGCATTGGTCAAGGGCTTGCGCCGCGTAAGCGGCCTGCATGTTGCGATCCCGTCTGAAACGACTCTCGCGATCACGTCTTTCCGGATCTGGCGTTCCTGACCCGAGCGTTTCGAACCCGTTTTCGACCGCCGCTGCGAACTCCGCTTCAGGCGTATCGAAAACTTCAGCATTGGCGGTGGAAGAAGGGGGCTCGACGACGATTTCGTTCAAGCCAGCCGACGGGTCCGGCGACGGGGTTGCCGTCGCGGGCGCGTCGCAGGGCGGCGATGATGCAGCACGTCGACTCGCGATGCCGACAAGCGGACTGTCTGGAAAGTCCCGGACGAACATCGCGTATTCGCAAGGCGCTTCGGCGGCGTCGAATACGAGTCGCTGCGCTACGGTCGCGAGTGAGGCGACTTCTGAAACACCGGGCGATGCCAAATCCGCCGGACAGCTGACGAAACAGAAATCATCCGTAAGCGCACCTTGTGTCGTCGGCACGCGATAGTGATCGCGCGTGCGCGCCACCTCGCGATAGGCAAGTTCGAACATGCGGCTCGAATATCGTCCCGGCGCGCGCATATTCATCGCCAGCGCGCGCGCGAATGCGCCGTCATCCGGCGCGGTCTCGCCCTCCGCCGTCGATTGGGCGACGATGACGCCGCCGCGCGCGGTCTCGACGCCGAAGCCGCGATCAGGCCCCATATTTTCCGACCAGGTCAAACTGTTGCGGCATGCGTCCGCGACAACGAACACCGCGCGCGCCTGCGTCGCCGCCAGTGCATCCACGATCTCATCCAGACGAACGCCATGAATGCGCAGCTCGGTCGCGTTCGATATCCGCTCGCGCGCCGGCAGGAGGAAATTGCGTCGCCGTCCAGATATCGACGTCGAGGCGCCGTGACCAGCGTAGTAGAAAAAGCCCGCGGCTTCCGGGCCGGCGCGATCGAGCCTGGAAGCGAAGGCGGCGATTGCCTCCTCCATTTCGTCCTCGTCTGCATCCAGCACGGTGACGACGGAAAAGCCGATCGCTTCGAGAGACTCTTCGAGCACGGCGACGTCTTCGTGCGGCAGCGAGAGACGTCCGACGACGGAGGGGTAGTCCTCGTTGCCGATAAGAAGCGCGAGTCGGTCCTGGGCGCCTGCGGGAAGAGCGGGCGCCAACGTCGCGAGCGCTGCTGCGACAATGAAGCGACTGAAAGATGCGGGCATGGGCGACCCTCTCGATCGTGTTCAATGCGCATCCTAGCAGCAAATGTGGCTGTGTTGAGCCGATCTGGCGCTCGTTCAAGTGCGCGCGAGCGACGCGCCACGCTCTTCCTGGATCGAATGATGAGCATTTGGGCCGTCTTTTCGCATCATGAGGCGTCGTTTCGTCCAACTGCACGCGTTCGACTTCGGGGCTCGTCCCGCGCTCAAGCAGCGAGGCGCATGCCGAGCGGTAGCGCAAAGCAAAAACAACGCTCATGTAGCGAGCCGCATGCCGAGCGGTAGCGCACGAAAAAACCTCCCGGCCGGCATGGCCGGTCGGGGCGCGCGCTGGTGTCCGCTGCAAAGCGGGCGCGGAGCGAACGTCAATCGCGCTTTCCGGCTTGCGCCGGGTAAGGAGCGATTCACGACCGCTCCGCGCTGACGACTTGTGCCGTTCCCTTCAGGCGACGTCCG
>JAUIEH010000218.1 GCA_030428405.1 Alphaproteobacteria bacterium | reverse complement strand
GATCCGCGCACCACCCAGCGCGCCCTGTTCGAAACATAGCGGACGCGGTCTGGCGTGAACGGATAATCGACAAAGCTTTCAGCCAGATCCTGGTCGCCAAGACGATAGCTCGGCAGAAGCGTCGCGGGATCATAGAGCACGCCTTCCCAGGTCGGGCTCGGCGAAGGAATGACCAACATCTCGGACGGATCATTGATGTCATAGCGCATCAACATCGCGTGGTCTTCGTGCACGGTGTTGTGGCAATGCTCCATGTACGAACCGACGAACTCGCGGAACCGTATGGCCACCGTCACCTCGCGGCTCGAATCCCGCTCTGGTCCGACCCGATAAAGATCCTTGCGCGCGAAGCGCTCCCAGATCGGCGGGGCGGCGCCGTCGCGGCTGATGATCTGGCCTTCCTCGAAGTGGATGTGGACCGGATGGCTCCAGCCGCCGCCCGTGCCGTTGCGAATGTGCCAGATTTCAAGCGCGCCCGGCACAGGGGCCGCGGAAAGACGGCGCTGATCGGCCATGAAGCCAAGGCCGCCATCGGTGCGGATGGTCCAGGGCTGATCGTCCGTGCCGTCGCTGCGGCCGAATTCGAAATTGCGGTGAATCGCGGTGTCGAATTCTTCCTGCGTAAAGGTCGGCAGCGGCACCATGGTGCGTCCGCCCGGCTCGTACTCGCTCGGATCCATCGAGGTGTCGACGCCGTCATATTCCACGACGCGCAATTCTAGGAACGCGCCCACGGCGGGGTCGCCCTCGTAATTGCCGTTCAGAATACGGCGCAAGCCGATGACTTCGTTCGGTCCGCGCCCGTCCTGATGCTCCATCGTGTTGATGAAGCGGATGCGCGTTCCCGGCTCGAACTGCGAGAAGTCGATGATGATGTCATAGCGCTCGGCGATCGCCTGGGTCGGCAGGTCGCGCGACTCCGCGTTCGGGAACGGAATGGCGTGCTGCAAGATATTGCCGTCATTCGCGATCATGTGGAACGGCACGCGATCGCCGTCCTCGGTCACGATGGCGATGCGGAAATAGCGGGCCACCGCGCCGTTCAGAATACGGAAGCGATAGCGGCGCGCGCGCACCTCCATGTAGGGATGCCACTGCCAGTTGGTCAGCACCTGATCGCCAAGAAAGCCGTCGCGGTCGAACGTGTTGAACCAAAGCTGGCCGAATTGATCCCAGGCTTTATCCGCAATCAGAAGATTGACGTCATAATCGCGATTGCCCCAGTCAAGCGAGGTTCCGCTCGGGAAGCACAGATTGACGTTGTCCTCATCCTCATAATCGCAGTCGAGCGATTCATGTCCGCGATCGACGGCGGAGTAGATGTTCAACATCGCGGCGCTGCCTTTGTAGACGTTCTCCGCGGTGTGATCGACCATGTGGTCGTGGAACCAGTGCGTGCTCATCGTCTCGCGCCAGTCCCCGGGAATATTGATGCTGCCGCCGGCGCCGTCGGGCGTGGCCGCGCGCGGATCGCTGGCGTCGGTGTTCACATAGTCATGACCCGCCAGGATCATCGGCCAGCGATAGTCGTAATACTGGCCCGGGAAGAAATACGAGCTGAAGAAGCCGTCGCTTTCGGCCGGGTTATGGCCGTTGTGATTATGCGTCGTCAGCGTGTGCATGCCGAAGCCGAAATTCGCGCTCACATCGATCGGCAAGGCGTTGTAGTGGCGAAACAGGATCGGCTCGCCCATGCGCGCGACGAGCAGCTTGGGCGGCAAGGTGCCGTCAAAGGTCCAGAGCGCGTCGCGATGCTGAACCGGCATGTCGGGATGGAAGCGAACCTGGGTGCCGTCCGCGCTGCCGTTGAAGTGATAGAGCCCGCCGGGACCAAATTCGCCAAGCGCATAACCGTGGCGCTGATAGGAATCGCGCAGACCGGTATTGTCGCGCGCGCCGAGCGTGGCCGTGTGGACATAGACCTCCGGCAGGAATTCGTCCCAGCGTTGATGCGAATACCATTCGCCGGGCGGACGGCCTTCAGCCGCGCTCGTCGTGAGCGGGCGCACGCAAGCGCTGATCATCGCGGCCCAGGGGTTCGGGCTGTCTGTGTTGGATTCGCGCGTGGGCGGAGGATTCAGAGGCTGGCTGAGAAAGTCGTCAATGTCGGCGGCCGACGGCGAACGGCGGCAGCTGACCGGCTCAGGCAGGGGCGCGCAGCCATCGCACAGCGTCGTCGGCACCGGCTGCGTGCCAAACTCCTCAAAGCGCAAAAGCGGCTGGGTGAAGGATTCCGCGCCAAACAACGGGCTCGGCGGCCCGCCGGTCGGAATGTCGAAACCCTGCGCGAACGCGGGCTGACCGGCCAGAAATAGGATCGCAAGCGCTCCCGCTTGCGCGAATTTTGCGAGTATTCCGGATTTGCTCTCCCCGAAGCCGGACATCCTCACCCCCTTATTGTTGTGCGACGTTCTGCGCGTTGACGGCCTTTCTTTCAGAACCGGCGCGACCCCATTCGCGTCCAGTTCCTTTGTACGCTGATTACTTGGACGCACTCCGGCGCGACGCCCCAAAACGGCGCACCTGATGACGACCTGTTAGCATTTCGGCGAATTTCTGGTCGTGGCGCAAACGCAGACAACCATGAGGGGAGAAGAATCTTTCGAGACTTCGCCAGTCAAGCAAATACTGACAAGATTGCGAGACTCTCGCAATGCGACAAATTGGCCGTCCAAGGATGTTCTGTTCGGAACCGAAACGAGCCGCGCGTCAGTTCAGCCGCGCGATCGCAATCGCCGGCCCGGGCTGAATCGAAAGAATGGCGGGATCTACTGGGCGGCGACGCCGTAGCGCGCGCGTGCGGTCTCGAGCTTGGACAAGAACAGCTCACGCCACAAAATTGCAGCCGCAGCAGGTCCTTTGCCTTCCGCATCAATGCCAGGAACGCCGGATTTTTCCGCGACTTCCATCGCCTTGCGGATCACTTCGTGGTCGCGCTCGTCGGCCATGCCCGTGCCGACCGCAAAGATCAAACGCGCCTTCCCCATCGCGTCAACGCAATCGGGATGAGACTGCGCTGCGCGCATCAGCATGGACGCGCGCACGCTTGAGACGCCGAGCAGCTCTGACAATATGCCGAAAAACACGTCGCCGCGCTGGGTCGGCGTGGCGTTCAGCTTGAACGCCGTATCGGCTGCGATCTTCGCGTAGCTTTGAATATAGCCGATCACGAACGGACCTTCCCAGAACGATTTGGGTTGTCCGTCGAAGTGCTGATATGCGCGCCGGACCGGCTCAAGCATGTCGACGCCAAGAGCGATTGCGCGATCGACATTTTGCCCCGACATCGACGTCTCCCTGAGCGCGCTCACAAGCAGCTGCGCACGCGCGCCATCTTAAGCGCGGCGCGCGGTATTTGCAGCCACGATACTCAGTTAGGGCGCCAAAGCTGAGATGCACAGAGGCGAGATTGAAAAGTCCCGCTGAACCGCATTTCTGGCTCTGCGCAAATTTAACCGAACGAGTGAAATACGGTGAAATTTAGTTAAACTATTTTAATCAGCTATTCTTACGTGAAGTGAAATCTAATACTGCACTTATATGACACGGATAAATCGAGGGGTATTTCACACACGCCAAATTTGCGATAGCGCCAAAAATTCGTCTTTGAGGCGTATTCTGTTGTCCACGGACGGATACTGCGAAAAAATGTCGCGGATGTACCAATGGAGGCGTGCTCCGCCACGTTAATGCAACTGCACCGAAGGTTCGGGCGAGGGAGGAGCGCGTGCGCGACATGTATGTAGTCAGAATAAACTACGCGGACGGCATGTTCGACGCCGCAGATCCACAAAACGCATCGACCATCTTTATGGGCGATGACATCGCAGCCGCCCAGCGCGCGTTTGCGAAAAGCGAGTGCCTCGATTTCCGCGTCGATGAAAGCTGGTTCCGGCTGACTGAGTTTACGGTGGTGGAACGTCGCGCATTGACGGACCGGCTGCGCAGCGATCTTCAACAAGACCTGAAGAACATCGCGGAAGACGACGGCACGTTGCGCAATGTCGACGAACAGGCTTCAGAGCACAAAGCCTCGGATGTCGTTCCGGCGGCCAGGCGCGCCGCACGCTGAGCGTCATCCGTCTAACGCCGTGATCTGAACAGGTTCGCAACCCGCAATCCGATCAGGCAAACCCCTGCGCATGCGAACAAGAAGGCCAGCGCGGCCGTCATCTTGATCCACCACGAATTGAAGTTCTCGCGGCTCGACCAGTCCATGATGTGCAAACCCCACATGAAGTCGAAGGCGCGCCAGAGACCGGTCCGCACGGCGCGCACCTCGCCGGTCGAGGCGTCGACATAAAAGCTCGCCGGCTGCGGACGCGCAAAATCGACGCGCCAGACCGGGCCCGCGCGCCCATATTCGCGCGGCGGCTGCTCAAACAGGGTCGCAGACGAAACGCCCCCCTCTCCGAGATATCGTGATTGCGCGATCGCGCGCGCGCGTTCCTCCGATAACGGTGTAATCACCTCGCCCGTCTCGGCGTCGACAACGGCGGTCGCATCGTCGTTCGCCACCCGCCAGACCGGACGCGCATCGAGCATCTGCGCGGAAGCTGAACTCGCCTCCAGACCAGTGGCCGCTATGGCCGCCTCCAAGCCGATGAAATCCGCGCGCCATTCGAGCTGCGCCGCCTCATGCTCAGTGCGCAAATGTTCGCCGCGCACCTGCTCGATCGGATACAGCGTCATGAACAGACCCGACGCGAGCCAGATCACCACCTGCGCGCCGATCGCAATCCCAAGCCAGAGATGCACGCGCCGCACGATCTGATTGAACTGAGCGCGCGTCATGCGCCTCTCCCCCGCAGCATCTGCGCGGAACCGCGCAGCGGCCGGGCGGCGGCCGTTCCCGCCCCGACCGATCGCGCCGAATGCGCCGCGCCTTCCCCGACCGACAATATACCGCACCCGGCAAGGCCGACGCGCGGGGATCGCAGCGCTCAGGACAACAGATTGCAGCGCCATCTCGCCAAGGCCGTAGCGAAGCGCCTTTGCGCGCACGCCTGGCCTGAAATTTCGCCTCACTGGCGCTGCGGCCTATTGCGGCAATGGCTTTGCATTCTTGCGAGGCCGCGGATAAAAGGCGGCTCGCCCGCGACGGAATTGAATTGTCTGCGGGTTGATTCGTCGAAGGGAATGGCTTGAATTCTCCGCCCCAGCGCGCGAAAAATCGCGCCGCGGAGACGATAAAAAAGAACAAATTCAAATATTTGGCGCCGTGGCGGAGTGGTTACGCAGAGGACTGCAAATCCTTGTACCCCGGTTCGATTCCGGGCGGCGCCTCCAAATTTCCCGCGATTATTTTACGCGGCCGGATTGCTTAGAATTGCTGGCGATCCAGCGAGTTTCCGGCAACCTTCATCGCCAGGCGCTTTATCGCGCGCCCGTGCGTTAACCGGTCATTAAGAGATCGGGCGCAGTCTGTTACCGTCTTCCCTTGAAGACACCCCACCATTCA
>JAUIEH010000217.1 GCA_030428405.1 Alphaproteobacteria bacterium | reverse complement strand
ATATCGATATAGTTCGGTTTCCTCGCTTTCCCAGGCTTCGACCACCGTGTCGATCCACCGCCATGCAGCCTCAACTTCGTCACGGCGCATGAACAGGGAAAGATCGTCGCGCACGACCGCCATGAGCAGGCGTTCATAGGCGTCAGGATAGCGCGCGCCGAATGTATCGGCGAAGCTGAGATTGAGCGGCACATAGCGCAAGCGCATGCCGCCGGGGCCGGGGTCTTTCGTGGTCAGCAGCAGCTTCACGCCTTCATCCGGCTGCAGACGAATGACCAGCCGATTGGGGCGCGCGCGTCCGGAATCGGATTTGACCACCTGGTGAGGCACGGGATGAAACTGCACGACGATCTCGGAGTGGCGCTCCGGCATGCGCTTGCCGGTGCGCAGATAAAAAGGCGTGTTCGCCCAGCGCCAATTATCGATGAAAGCCTTCACGGCGACAAATGTCTCCGTGCGCGACGCGCGGCCGATTTCATCCGCATAGCCGGGCACCGCCTCCCCATTCATGGCGCCGGCCCCGTATTGGCCGCGCACCGTCAGTGAAGAAACATCATCCTGTCCGATCGGACGCAATGCGCCGAGCACTTTGAGTTTCTCATCGCGCACCGCGTCGGCTTCGAGATTGCGCGGCGGCTCCATCGCGACAAGGCAGAGAAGCTGCAAGAGGTGGTTTTGGACCATGTCGCGCAAAGCGCCTGCGCCGTCATAATAGCTGGTCCGATCGCCAGCGCCGACGGTCTCAGCGACCGTGATCTGGACATGGTCGACGCCTTGCGAATTCCACATCGGCTCGAACAGGGAGTTGGCGAATCTCAACACCAGCAGGTTTTGAACTGTCTCCTTGCCGAGATAGTGGTCGATACGGAATATCGCGCGCTCTTCGAACGCTGCGCCCACGGCGTCATTGATCGCCTTGGCGGAGGCGAGGTCTTCGCCGATGGGCTTTTCCAAAACGATCCGCGCGCGCGCCGTATTCAGGCCGGCCGACTTCAAGCGGTCGCACACCGGGCCGAAGAGGCCAGGCGGCAATGCGAGATAAAACAATCGGATATTCTGCTCGTCCGGTCCGATTTCGCGGGACAAAGCATCCCAGTCAAAGCCGTCGGCCAGCACGTCTCCGGCGTGATAGCGCACAAGTCCGGCGAACTCCGCGAAGCGCGCTTTCACAGAGGCGTCGTCCGTGGACGTCTCGACGAGGCGCGCGCGCACCATCTCCAGGTAATCGTCGGTCGAAATGTCGGAACGCGAGACCGCGATGATGCGGCTGGTCTCGGGCACCTGGCCGTCGCACCAGCGGTGAAACAGAGCCGGCAGGATCTTTCGAAGCGCCAGATCGCCTGTGCCGCCGAAGATCACGATGCTGAACGGCGCCACTGGAACGAGGCGCGCGCCAGGCTGGCTTTTCGCGGGGGAGAGCAGATCGACCGTCATATCTCGCAGTGTTCCTTGCCGCCGTACGGCGCGGTTCAAACGCCGCGCTCGCGTTTTGCTGCTGTGCAGCATTGCATTTATGCGGACGGATCGAAACCGGTGGCGAAGCTGCTCGCCGTTCAAGCATCCTCGAGCGCGGCGTTGGGTGAGAATTCCGGCTCGTCACGGCGCGCGCAGGGATCGCGCAGGCACGCCACTACGATCTGAGGCTTTGACCCGCGCATTACGACTTAATTCGACTTTCTATTTCGCCGGCGCCGCCGACAGGTCTCGCCAAAGATGGGTGTGCTTCTTTTGTGACAGTCCTCGGAAACCCAACAGCAACGAGAGGTCTGGTGTGTTTTCGACCTGAGAGGCGGGATTGTCACCGGTGTCATATTTTGTAATGGTGCATGGCAGGCTGTCCGTAAATATCGAGGACGAAACAGAGCTACACCAATTCGGCGCCGAAATGATACCGGTGTCATAGTTAATGAGCGTGCGCCCGGTTGTTGGGGGCGTGAGATTTGCGGACCGGCAAAGCCGGGCGCATGAGGGGAGGAATCGATGTCTTTGTTTGGCGCGCGCAAGCGCAAGCTCTCACTATTACTGGGCGCTGCGCCCATCGGAATGCTTCTGGCGGCCGGCGCGCCGGCTTTGGCGCAAGACGAAACCGCTTCCGGCGAACGCCCTGAAGTCATTATCGTTCGTGGCTTCCGCGGCAGCTTGAGCGCCGGCCTGGACGTCAAGCGCGAGTCCGCTGGCGTCGTCGACGCTATCCTCGCCGAGGACATCGCCGACTTCCCGGATCTCAACCTCGCTGAATCGCTGCAGCGCATCCCCGGCGTCGCCATTGACCGCGTGAACGGCGAAGGCCGCCGCATCACGGTTCGTGGTCTCCCGGCTCAGTTCAACCGCATCCGCATCAACGGCATGGAAGCGATGAACACGACGGGTTCGACGGACTCTTCGGGCGGCTCCAACCGCAGCCGCGGTTTTGACTTCAACACGTTCTCGTCCGACCTCTTCAATCAGATCATCGTGCGCAAGACGGCGTCCGCTGACGTTGAAGAAGGCGCGCTCGGCGCCACGGTCGATCTTCGCACGGCTCGCCCGTTCGACTATGGCGAAGGCTTGACGATTTCCGGCTCTGCGCAAATGGGCTGGAATGATCTGTCTGAAGAGTGGTCACCGCGCGTCGCGGCCCTGATCTCGCACACGGACCCGTCCGAGCGCATCGGCTTCCTGGTTTCGTTTGCATATTCTGATCGTTCGATCGTGGAAGAGGGCTTCTCCTCGGTTCGCTGGGACGACGGCAATTTCAACTCCGTGCTCGGCGTAGATTGCGGCGCAAATCCGGCCGATCCAGGCTGTGCGTCGGTCAATTCCAGCTCGCTGACATATACGCCGCGGATTCCGCGCTACGGACGTCTGACGCACGAGCAGGAACGTCTGGGCATCACAGGCTCGCTGCAGTTCCGCCCGACCAACCGCACCGAGATTTCGTTCGACGCGCTTTATTCGCAGTTCAATGCAACGCGTGATGAAGAGTTTCTCGAGCTGTTCATTCGTTCGCAGCAGCAATTCATCGACATCACGCAGCTGACGATCGATCCCTCGCGCAACATCGTCGATTCCGCGACCTTGAACGTCGCCCCGGTCGGCAATGGCACGCATCCGATCCGTTCCGAGCATCGTTTTGACGAGCTCGAAACCGACTTCACCCAGTTCACGTTCAACATCACGCATGATTTCACTGACCGTCTCCGCGGCGGCGCGCTCGCGGGCATGGTGGAATCCAATCATTCCGTGCCGCGTCAGACGACAATCCTGTTCGACGCCGTCGCGCCGGTGACGGGCTATTCCTACGACTTCCGCGGCGATCTCCAGACGCCGGCGATTTCGTATGGCTCGCTCGACGTCACGGACCCGAGCCAGTGGGCGTTCACGGAATTCCGCGACCGTCCGCAGACGGTGGACAACAGCTATGACCACGTTTCCGGCTTCCTGGAATATGACGTGAATGACCGCTTCTCGCTGAGCGGCGGCGTGAGCTGGCGCCGGTTTGGGTTCGCGACGACGGAGTTCAGACGCGAAAGCACGATGGGTTCGCGCCTCTGCGACAGCGGCGTTTATGACTGTGATCTCGACAATGACGGCACCGACGACATTCCAGGCGCGCCATTGACGGGCAGCCTTGTGGGCACGCTGAGCGGCTTCGGGTCCGGCTTGGATCTGCCGGCGGGCACGCCGACCTCTTGGGTGTCAGCCAATGTCGATGCAGCAGCCCAACTCATCGATCTTTACTCGATCGCCGGCACGGCGCGTGACGGCAATATTCGCAGCGTTGAAGAGTCGGATCTTGGCTTTTGGACGCAAGCCGATTTCGAGTTCATGCTCGGCGCCATCCCCGTGCGCGGCGATGTCGGCGTGCGCTATGTCGAAACCGAGATTTCGTCGACCGGTCTGGTCGGCGGCGTCAACGTCACGCTCGACAATCGGTACACGGACACGTTGCCTTCGGCCAATTTAGTCTTCGAGCTGCGTGAGGACTTCCTGGTCCGCGCAGGCGTTGCGCGCATCATGGCGCGGCCGGCATTGGGCAATCTGACGCCGGGCGGTTCGCTCGACAGCTTCAATGGCGAACCGTTCTCCTACGATGCAGGCAATCCGGCGCTCGATCCGTTCCGCGCGACCTCGTTCGATCTGTCGTTTGAGTGGTATTTCGCGGACGAAGCATTGTTCGCGGTCGGTCTGTTCTACAAGGACGTCGACTCCTTCTTCACCTCGGGCGGCACGACCATCTTGCCGTATAGCGCCACTGGCCTGCCGGTGTCGCTGGCCCCGGCGTCAAGCCCGCTGCGCGTGGCGTTGGATGCAGGCGGCGATCCGACGGTCGAGATCAGCCAGGTGCAAAATGGCGGCGAAGCTTCGCTGCAGGGCGTTGAACTCGTCTATCAGCAGCCCTTCACCTTCCTGCCGGGCGCCTTGAGCAATTTCGGCTTCCTTGGCAACTACACTTATGTCGACTCTGACGAGATCATCGGCTTCTCGCCGAACTCGTTCAACGCGACGCTCTATTATGAAGACGAGCGCTTCAGCGCCCGCATCTCCGGTGCTTATCGCGACGCGTATGTCACGCGTGCTGCGAGCGGCAATGGACGCAATGAGCGCGGCGTCGATTCGACGTTCAATCTGGACTTCGCTTCGTCCTACCGCCTCAACGAAAATGTTGAGTTCACGTTCGAAGCCATCAACCTGACGGATGAATTCGAACACCAGCTGTATGATCAGGCCGATCTGCCGACCGTGTACCATCACACGGGCACGGAATATCTTTTCGGCATCCGTCTTCGGAACTGATCTATCTCCCTCCTATCCCCAACTTGCAGCCCGAGGCCATGCCGGCCTCGGGCATTTTTTTTGAGGCGAGACATGCGGATCAGTTCTCTACTTATCGCTGGCGTGACTGCCGTGCTGCTTAGCGCATGCGCGCATGCTCAAACCGCCTATCCAGGCGAGCGGATTGACGAAACGGCGCCGGACGGACCGACACGCTCGACGCTTGATGTATGGCCCGGCGGAACGGCGCCCGGCTCGGAGCATCTCGTTGGCGTTCTCGAGCAGGCCGTCTATGAGCGCAGCGATGACATCGAGATCATTCGCGACCGCTATACGTTCGGCGTCACGCAGCCGCGCCTCACCGTGTTTGAGCCGGAAACGCCCAACGGCGCGGCGATCCTGCTGATTCCCGGCGGCGGCTATCGATGGGTCGTTCTGGATAAGGAAGGTTATGAGTGCGCCGAACGTTTCGCGGCCGACGGCTACACGGTTTTCGTGATGGTCTACCGTCTGCCCGGCGAGGGCCATGAGGCTGGCGCGGATGCGTCTTTGCAGGATGCTCAGCGCGCCATACGTTTGATACGGGCGCGCGCGGATGAATTCGCTCTCGAGCCCGACCGCATCGGCGTTATGGGGTTTTCCGCTGGCGGACATTTGGCGGGCTCGCTGACAACACGTTTTGATGCGGCGACCTATGACGCATTGGACGAGGTCGATGCGCATTCCGCACGACCTGAC
>JAUIEH010000216.1 GCA_030428405.1 Alphaproteobacteria bacterium | reverse complement strand
CGTCTTGTTGAAGATCTGGGAGACGTTCCACGAGAACGGCGTCGAAATCCCCTATCCGCAACGCGACCTGCATTTGCGCTCGGGCGAGGTCCTCAACGTCCGCATGCAGGAGGTCGGCGCCAGCGAGTCGGCCGCAGCCGAAAATGGCGCGGCCGCGGAATCGGACAGCGCCTGAGCGTGCGCACAGCCCGCCGCCCCACGCAGCGTTGAAGCCTCGTTAGCCCTGAACGCAAAGACCCGCCCTCAAACCTCGCCGCGCGTGATATTTCGCGATAAGGTCTGCGCCGCGCAAAAGGGGGAAGCGCCGCATGTCACGCTTTGCCACGTCGCCACGGCGCGCCGCAGCGCTCATTCTGCTTGCGGCGCTTTCGTGTTCGGGCTGCGTCGCCGCAGCGGTCGCGGGAGCCGCCGTATCAACGGCGGGCGCTGCAGTCGGGGCCGCCGGCTCCGCCGCAGGCGCTGCGATCGATGTCGTGACGCCCGGCGACGATGACGACGACGATTGAGCGTGGAGCAACGCTGCATGCGGGGCGAGAATCAGCACTAAGGGGACGCGTCGCCATACAGGCGCCGCAAAGCTGCACGAGCGTGCGCGCGCGCTCGGCGCGAGGGATCAAATCAAGGGGATGACGCCAGTGATCCGCATCGCAGTTTCAGCGGCGACCGCCGCTCTTTTGTTCGCCGGTCATGCCATGGCCCAGGATTACACGCTGCGCCCACGCCATGGCGGGCTCAGCCTGACGACCGGTTTTCAGCCGGATCCCGTCATTTTGGAGGTCAGCGCCGGCGGCGAGATCGACCTTTCGGAAAGCGAGACCGTCGAGGATTGCGTCGGCCACGTTTCGCCCGAGCCGACATTCTCGCTCAATTACCGCTCCGGCGTTCGTTTCCCGCTGATCTTTATCGCAGCGGCCGAATCTGAAGACGTGATGCTGCTCGTGAACGATCCGATCGCCGGCTGGCACTGCCGCGCGCCGGGCGAAGTCGGCGCGGCTCAGGCGCATTTCCTCGCGCCGCTGTCCGGCCGCTACGACGTTTGGGTCGGTCGCGTTGGAGATTCGGAAGAGCGCGTGGAAGCGCGCCTGGTCATTAGCGAGATCGTCCGCACGCTGCAGCGCAGCGACGACGCTGCAGAAGAGGAATAAGTCAACGCGCCGCGGAGCGCCCGAAAAGGCGCAAGGAGCGAACGAAAAGCCGCCTCGTTTCCGCCGCATCGTTGAAGTCATCTGAGTCTATTGTCGGCCTCGCCGATTTCAGACGCACGCATTCGCACACTGTCACCCCGGGGAGAAATTCATGGTACGTGCAATCTTATGCGCCAGCGCAGCCGCCGTCGCGCTTTCGAGCGGCGCGCTCGCGCAGACTTGGAACCTCAATCCGACATATGGCTCGGTTAATCTTCGTACGGGCTTCCTTCCGGACCCGTATGTCACCAACGTTCAGGCGGGCGGCGACCGCAACGCGCGCAACCTGCCGGGGAACTGCCGCGGCTATGTCGCCAATGCGCCGGACTTCAACCTGAACTATCAGGCCGGCTCGACCCTGCCGCTGATCATCGGCGCTGAGTCCTCCTCCGACACGACGCTCGTCGTGAACCAGCCGAACGGCAGCTGGATCTGCGACGATGACGGCGGCCCGGGACTCAATCCCCGCATGACCATCTCGAACCCGCAATCGGGTCTCTACAATATCTGGGTCGGCACCTATTCCTCCACGGCCGGCTTCCCGCAGGCGCAGCTCTACATTTCCGAGCTGACCTCCGTGACCGGACCGAACTCGGGCGGCATGACCTCGCCGCCGACCTCGCCGCCCCCGCCGACCGCGAGCGGCCCGAATATCAGCCTTCCGGCCACGTACGGAAACGTGACGCTGCGCTCCGGCTTCCTGCCTGATCCGCATCGCACGAATCTGCAGTCGGGCGGCCCGATCAACGCCAACGTGCTTTCGCGCCCCGGCCAGTACTGCAACGGCTATATCGCCCGCGCTCCGGACGTCGAGCTGCGCTGGACGGCCGGTTCGCTGCCGCTCATCATCGGCGCCGTTTCCGACCGCGACACAACGCTCGTCATCAACGGTCCCGACGGCACGTGGCACTGCAATGACGACGGCGGCCCGGGACTCAATCCGCGCCTGCGCTTCCAGCCGTCGCAATCGGGCGTATACGACATTTATGTCGGCTCGTATGGCTCGACCAATAACTACGCAGCACAGCTCTTGATCTCCGAACTCGACAGCCAGGTGCCTGGCGACGGTCCCGTGACCTCACCGCCGGTGTCGCCGCCGGTCTCCCCGCCCACCGGCGGAGGCCGTCCCGACTACACGCTCCCGGCGAGCTACGGCAATGTCACGCTGCGCACGGGCTTCATGCCTGATCCGCACGTCACGAACCTGCAGTCGGGCGGTCCGATCAGCGCATCTTCCGCCATTTCGGGCGCCACCGGCGCGTGCCGCGGCTATATCGCCCAGGCGCCGGACGTCGAGCTTCGCTACACTGGCGGTTCGAGCCTGCCGCTGATCATCTCGGTCGACTCCTCGGCGGACACCACGCTCGTGGTCAACACGCCGGACGGTCGCTGGCACTGCAACGATGATGGCGGTCAAGGGCTCAATCCGAGCATGCGCTTCGACAGCCCGCAGTCGGGAACCTATGACATCTGGGTCGGCACTTATGGCTCTGCGAGCCTGCGCCCCGCTCAGCTGCATATTTCCGAGCTGTACAGCCAGTAAGACGCATAAAGACGGGGCCGCTCTCTTTGGGGCGGCCCCATTCTTGTTCCGGACACTGCGCTTTTTTGTCCGTGTCTCGGAATGAGACGGAAAGAATGTATAAAGACGTAAACGTGAAACAGCGTAAGGAACGGGGCCGGCCGGCCATCAGCGCGACGCGCTGGAGAAAACTGCGAGCGGCCGGTATCGGGAGGCGGATTTGAAACAGCAACTGGTCGCAATCGCGGTGATCGCCATTGGCGCGTTTTCAGCGCCTGCATTTGCGCAAAACGAGACGACGCCGTCAGCACCCGCTTCTGAATCGCGCAACTGGCTTGGCGCCGACGGCGCGACACAGCCGAACGCCGCGCTCGCACCGACTTACGGCGAAGTCGTGCTGGAAGCCGGCTTCACGCCTGATCCCCACCTTATCGGCCTTCATTCCGGCGGCGGCATCGACGCCGCGGCTGCGCCGAATCTGGGCGGACGAAATTGCGCCGGCTATATCGCCGAAGCGCCCGATTATCGTGTTCAGTACACGACCAGCGGCGATGACCCGCTGATCATTTCCGCACGCTCTGCTGCGGATACGACCATTGTCGTGCATACGCCTGACAGCCAATGGAGATGCAATGACGACGGCGGGCTCGGTTTGAACCCGTCGCTCATTCTCACGCGCCCCCAATCCGGACAATACGACATCTGGGTCGGAACCTATGGCGCGGCCGCGCTCGCTCCCGCCGAGCTCGCGATATCCGAGGTCGTCAGCCAATAAGCGAGGGACGCTGACCAACCGCCGCCGCGGCGAAGCCGCGACCGGCCTTTGAATCCTGGCCGAGCGCAGAAACGCGCAAGGAAGGAGCGCCGAAGAAGCCACAGGCTCAAACGGCGCACGTTATCCGGGGGCCTCCGCCAACGGACGATCATGAGGAGACGTACATGAAACTTTTCGCTTCGACCTGCGCGGCCGCCGTCGCCGCTCTTGCGCTTGGCGCCGCCGCTTCGGCCCAAGACTGGAGCCTCAACCCGACCTATGGCACGGTCAATCTGAACACGGGCTTCCTGCCGGACCCGCACTCGGTCTCGCTGCAGTCGGGCGGTCCGATCGACGCCAGCTCGTCGCCCGCACTCGCCGGCGCTTCGGGCGTCTGCCGCGGCTATATCGCCAACGCGCCGGACTACCGCCTGAACTACACGGCCGGTTCGACCTTCCCGCTGATCGTTTCGGTCAACTCGTCTTCCGACACGACCCTCGTCGTCAACGCGCCGAACGGCGCCTGGTATTGCGACGATGACGGCGGCGAAGGCCTGAACCCGAGCATGCGTTTCGACAGCCCGATGTCCGGTCAGTACGACATCTGGGTCGGCACGTATGGCGCGGCCGCTCTGGCCCCCGCCGTTCTTGCGATCTCGGAAGTCGGCAGCCACTAACAGCTGACTTTTCGAACAGGGAAAAGCCGCGCGGCATGGCTCGCGCGGCTTTTTCTTTGACAGCGCTATGCGCGGCGCGGTCAGAAATCTGCGACCTTCGCCGCTCGTCGCTCACGCCAGTGTGATTATTCGGCGCGTCCAGGCGTACTACCTTCCAGGAGCGGAACATCCCGCCAAACCGGAGGCAGACATGCGCACCCCCCTCGCATTCGCCGCAGTCCTCGCGGCGTTCGCCGTTTCTCTTCCCGCCCAAGCCAATACGCGCGGTCTTCAGATCGACGCCGCAGCACCGCTTTCTTCGCCGGTCGCTACGGTTTCGGTCAGCGTAGATCCCGACATCATCAATCGGCGCGCGCGCTATCACCCGATGATGCGCACCAGCTATGTCGGTCCGCGCGACGCTGATGCGCTGGCGCGCGACCTCAATGACGCGATATTGCGCGCACTCGCCGAGCGCGGATTGAGCGATGCGGCGAGCGGTGCGCCGGGCGCTGTTATCGAAGCGGTCATCACGGAGGCGAGCCCGGATAATCCCGGCTTCACCGAAGTCGGCTTTCGCGCGCGCATTTCTGCGGTGTCGAGCCGCAGCCGCGGCGGCGCGGAAGTCGAGGCGACGCTGCGCGACGCATCCGGCGCGGTGATCGGCACGTATTCCTACCGCTATTTCGAGCCATATCTCGACGATATCGGCGCGAACGGCGCCTGGACGGAAGCGCGTCGCACATTCGACCGCTTCGCCGACCGTCTGGCGGACGAACTCGTTCGTCAGGTCAATGAGGGCCGCTAAGGCGGTTCAGCCGAGACAGCTCATTTAAGGCCCGCATATTTATGGGTCTGAATACTGAGCCGCCAGCGCGGACGCGCCAGACAATAGCGCGCCGCGCTGGCGGTGTTTTCAGCGAGCGCCGGCCCGTCCATCGGCTGCAGCAGGAACGCGGTGAAGTCGAGCTCCTCAAACGCGCTGGGCGCAGGTCCGTCCGATTGCGGATAAACTAGCTTCAACTCGTCACCGGAAGTGATGGCAAGCTGCTCAGACGCTTTCGGGCTGACGCAAATCCAGTCGAGCCCTTCAGGCGCGGGCAAGGTGCCGTTGGTCTCAACCCCGACCTCGAAATCGCGCGCGTGCAAGGCTTCGATCAAAGCCGCATCAAGCTGCAAGAGCGGCTCGCCGCCCGTGCACACGACATAGGGCGCGCCGGTCTCTTCTGCGCCCGCCCGCCAGCACGAAACGACAGCGTCAGCCAGCGCGTCGGCATCCGAGAACCGGCCGCCGCCGGGTCCATCCACGCCGACAAAGTCGGTGTCGCAAAAGCGGCAAACGGCGCTTTCGCGATCCTCCTCGCGTCCCGACCAGAGATTGCAGCCGGCGAA
>JAUIEH010000215.1 GCA_030428405.1 Alphaproteobacteria bacterium | reverse complement strand
TGGAGAAGCTTGATGCGCGGCAAGGCGGCATTGAGGCGCGAACGCGACCTTCTCGGCTTTGCGGCGAAAGAGCGCGAACGCAAAACGGGCCGCCGGAAGAACCGACGGCCCGCTAGCTCTTATTGCTCATTGTCCGAGCCCCTTCAGGGCATCGATGACCATGACGGCGATTTCGTAACCGTCCTTGGCCGTCAGAATGGCGACCGCCCCAAGCCATACCGGCCGGACGAGCGCCTTCCCCATCTTTTGGAAGATCACGTCGTCTCACCATTTCTCTCCAGTTCGAGCGGAGCGGCGAGACGGCTTTAGGAGGCCGTTCGCGTTATCCGCGCGGAACTTCTGCTGCTGCGTCGATTGGCATCGACAGCCTCCTAGAAAACGAACGCCGACCCGCGACGGGCTAAGCCCGCTGGTCGACGGGCGCGTCAGTAGGGATCGATTGAGGCGAAACCTTGGCGCAAGCGTTGCCGCGGCGCCACGGCGAGCGGCCTTGGTGCTGCATCGTGTACTGAATGAGACGAAGGGCCTGTGTTCAGTCCGGCGCGACAGCGGCGTCGGTCAGCGCGTTGAGAGCCTGGCTCATACGCTCGACCGCCTGTGCGTCGTCTACGCCATGAAACGCCGCGAGCGCCTCAGGCGGGTGAAAAGCAAGGCGCGTGCGTCCGTCTTCTTCCCAGGCCAACACCCGCAGCGGAAGATCAAGCGCCATCGTGCGCGAAGACTGCATCACCGGCGCGCCCATGCGGGGATTGCCGAAGATCAAAACGATGGTCGGACCCAGATCGACGCCGACGCCTTCTGCGCCTTCGCCGTGATCGATGCGCGCAAAAACGCGCGCGCCGCGCTCTTCCACGATGGCGGCGAGGCGGTCGATGGTCTCAGCAGCGCTGTATGGCGAGGTTTTCACGACAAGCGCTTCGCGGACGGGCGCCGCGGCTTCTTCGCCGCCGCCCGAAGCGCTGCTGAAGGAGGCGCATGCGGATAAGCACAAAGCCGATAGGCTGAGAATGAGAAGTCTCACGGCGGCGTCCTTTCAAATCATCATTGAAGAGGCGGGCGTCTGGTCAGGCGTCCACGCGTGCATGCGCCTGATAGGCGTCGTGAATCGCATCGACGAAGGAGCCCAACAGCTTGGCGAAATCCTCTTTCGCCGGCTTGTCGTCTTCATCGAGCAATTCGTCTTTGAACGCGATGTAAAGTTCCGGCTTGGACACCAGACGAATGCCGACTGCGGCCAGGATGGCGCGCAAATGGTCTTGCGCCAAGGCGGTGCCGATGGCGCCCGGCGTGGCGCCGGCCATCGCGCCGACTTTTCCAATCCACACGCCTTTGCCGTAAGGCCGGCTCGCCCAGTCGATGGCGTTCTTCAGGAGCGGGGTGACGGAGCGGTTATATTCCGGCGTCACGCACAACACCGCATCGGCCGCCGTGATTTCGGATTTCAGGCGTTTGACCGGCGCGGGCGGGTCGGCTTCGAGATCCTGATCATACATCGGCAGATCGTCGATCTTCAGAAAGCGGGCTTCGAATTTCTCAGCCGCCGCATGCGCGATGGCGCGCGCCAGGCGCTGATTGAGCGAGCCGTCGCGGACGCTGCCGACGACGATGGCGAGAACGGGTTTGGACATGAGTTTCCTGAGTGCGTTGCAACATTCGTTATCAAGCCAAATGGCGTCCCTGACCTCGGTTGCAAGCCAATCTGGGGTGCAAGCTCGCGCCCGCGCCGTCGTGTCTGTTATGAGGCAGGGGTTCAGACACGCAGAGTTGAAGACGGCCCAATGGAAACCATGTCCCGCGAAGCGCTGATTCGAGAAGCGCGCGATCATTTCGGCGCACAGCGCCTTACCGAGGCGGAAGCCGCCGCCGACCGCATACTCCAGCTCGAGCCTGCGGATTTCGACGGCCATTATTTCAAGGGCTTCGCGCGGATGTTCGCCAATGACGCCGTGCGCGCGCTGCACCATTTCGATTGCGCCGCCGTGGTCACGACAGGCCACCCGTTTCTGGAGGGCGCGCGTGGGCGTGTTTTGCGCACGCTGGGCCGGCTTGAGGAAGCGCGCGAATGTTTGGAACGCGCCGTATCGATGAACGCTGATTTCGGCGATGCGTGGATGCAATTGGGCGAGACTTATGTCGACCTCGCCGAGTTCGCGCTGGCCGAGCGCGTGTTTAAGAAGGCGAGCGTGATCGCGCCGTTTCAGGGTGCAGCCTTTGCGCGCTTGTCGGCGCTGCGCGAAAAAGCGGGCGATCTTGAAACCGCCCGCTCAGCCGCGCGCAAAGCCGTTGAGCACATGCCTGACGGCGGCGTTTCCAATGTCGCGCTCGCATCCATCCTGCAGGACGCTGGCGAGCATGACGAAGTCATCGCCCGGATCGCGCCGCGCATCGATCAGCCCGACTGGAGCGAAATTGATCGCGCCGAAGGCTACGGCCTGATGGCGGAGGCGCACGAGGCCAAGGGCGAGATCGACCAAGCCTACGCATTATTTGAAAAGGCGAACGCAGCAGCCAATCGCGCCTTTCCGGTCGAAACCGAAGAACAGACGCACGGTTTCGGCGTTCAGGATCTGCGCACGCTCGCAGACGCGGTGGCCGAAGCACCGGGCGAACTCTGGCAAGCCGACGACGCCGAAGCGCCAGGCGGCCCCGTCTTCATCGTCGGATTTGCGCGTTCCGGCACCACCTTGCTCGACCAGATCCTCGCCGCCCACCCGGATATCGCGGTCGTGGAGGAGAGCGGCTCATTGGAGCGCTCCTGGCTCGACAATGAAGGCTCGTTTGCGCCGGACGCCTTGATGGCGCGCATCGCCACGCTGACCAATGCGGAACGAGAGGCCGTACGGTCCGATTATGCAAAAGCGCTGGGCAAGCTTGCCGGCGAACCGCCCAAGCCCATCGTCATTGACCGCTACGCCATGTTGCTTGCGCGCGCGCCGTTGATCCGCGCGCTTTGGCCGAATGCGCGTTTCATCTTTGCGCAACGCGATCCGCGCGACGCGGTGTTGAGCGCGTTTCAACGCCGTTTCGCAATGACCCCGGCGACGCGGGCCTTGAGCGACATCAACGCCGCGGCGGCGTTTTATGACGCGAGCATGAGCGTGTTTCAGAACCTTCTCGAAAAGGCGCCATGTCGTCTTCATACGTTTAATTACGAGAATTTCCTCGATGACTTTGAAGGCGAACTCACTGGCGTTTTGTCGTTTCTCGGCCTCCACTGGAACGAGCGCATGCGCGAATACCGTAAATTTTCCGCAGCCCGCCCGGTGCGAACCGCAAGCGCGCGCCAGGTCATCAAGCCGATCTATGAAAGCTCGCGCGGACGCTGGCGCGCCTATGAAAAGCAGATGGCGAACGCATTGCCGGTTCTCGCGCCGTGGGCGGAGCGTTTCGGTTATGAGAGCGGTGCATGAATGCGCAAGCGCCGGGCGAGGAGTTCGCACGGCGCGCGCTTGAACATCTGCGCGCACTGCGCTTCGCCGACGCGGAGCGGGCGGCGGATATGTGCCTCAGCCTGTCGCCTGACGATCGAAACGGCCTCTATTTCAAGGGTGTGGCAAGGCTCTTTCAGGGTGACGGCTCAGGCGCGCTCGCCGTGCTCGATCGCGCCCTGGAGGTCATCGGCGCTGATAACCCGCGTGGTCGTTTTCTCTGTCAGCTCAATCGCTGCCGCGCCTTGATGGCGCTTGACCGGTTCGCAGACGCCCAGGGCGCCATCGAGGAATGCCTCAGCGTTGAACCGGGCTCGGAAGAGGCGCGGCTAAAGCTCGGCGAAGCGCTCCTTTCACAGAGCAAAGCTGAAGACGCTCTTTGCGAACTCGACAAGATCGCGACGCACGGCCGCCACGGCGCGCGCGCTGCGGCGCGCAAATCCGAGGCGCTGGAACTGCTCGGCCGGGCAGAGGACGCCGCGCGAGCCGCTGATGACGCAATAGCGCGCGCGCCCGACGATGTCGTCGTCGCACGCGTCTGGGCGAATAATGCGCTCGATCGCGGCGAGGCGGTGAAAGTCGCAGCGCATTTGGCCGATCGCGCGGATGATCCGGCCTGGCCGCCCGATGAGCGCATGCTGGCGTGGAGCCTCGTCGGCAAAGCGCGCGAGCGCGAGCGGGATTTCGCGGGCGCCCATGCAGCGTTCGCACACGCCAATCAGGTCCAAATTGACCGTTTGGCCGCGGCGCCGGCGGGCTTTGCGTTGCGCGACACGCTCGCAGCCGCGCGCGCGACGCGTGAGATGATCGCGAACGCGCCGGAGGGATATTGGTCCGATCCGGAGGCGGACGACCCATCGCCTGTGTTTTTGATCGGCTTTCCGCGTTCGGGCACGACCTTGCTCGACCAGATATTGTCCTCACACGCAGAATGCACGGTCATCGAGGAGCGTCAGGACTTGCACGCGCCGATCTGGAAGGCGCTTGGCGGCGGCGCGGAAAAACTGCTCGAGCCCGGCCTTGCGCCTGGTGAGGAGGATCGGCTGCGCGCAGAATACGATGCGGGCTTGTCTCGATACGCCGGCGAGCCGCGCGCGCGCGTCGTCATCGACAAACTGCCATTGCTGCTGACCTCAACGCCGGTTTTGCGCAGGCTGTGGCCGAATGCGCGCTTCATCCTCGCTTTGCGCGATCCGCGCGATGCGGTGTTGAGCAATTATCAGCAAGCCTTCGTCATCAATTCCGACATGGCGGCGATGCTGCGGCTTGAAACAGCCGCTGCGTTTTATGACGCCGCGCAAGGCGTGTTCGCGGATTTGCGCGCGCGCGCATCCTGCCGTGTTTTCGAAATCCGTTATGAAGATGTCGTTGACGACATGGAAGGCGCTGTGGCCGCGCTCCTGTCGTTTCTCGATTTGCCCTGGGATGACGGTGTGCGCGCTTATGCCGAAACCGCCCGCAAGCGCGCCATCCGCACGCCGAGCGCGCGCGCCGTGCGTCAGCCGATCTATCGCAGCGCCGTCGGGCGCTGGCGCGCTTATCGCGATCAACTCGCGCCTGTCCTTGAAACGCTCGCGCCTTGGGCCGAGCGCTTTGGCTATCCGGAGGCCTGACGCCGCTGCGCTCGCGCTGGCTCGCTTTGCCGGCTAGCATTCGGCGCGCGCGTGCAAACTGCGCGAATGGCAAACGAGGATGGGTGACATGATGCGGAGATGGGCGCTGGCAGGCGCAGGACTCGCCATGATCTGGACGCTTGCGGCGTGCGGAGAACGCGGCGCCGAAGACGGCGCCCGGAACGACGCCGATGCTGTCGTTGAGACGGCCGCGAATGACGCCTCGTCCGACGAGACGGCGCACCCTGACGGCGGGAACGGCGCGGGCTCGATCCATGTGCCCGACCCGGCGACGCCCTCCGTGCACGAAACCACGATTGAGGACTTGCCCGAAGTCGGGGCCGGCGGCGATGTCGAAGGCGCGAGCGCGCTGGACGGCGTCGAGCTGCCGGATCTCGACGAGGACGCGCTCAACAACGCAGCGCGTCTGGCGAGCGTGCTCGATGATCCGCGCCGCGATGAAGACC
>JAUIEH010000214.1 GCA_030428405.1 Alphaproteobacteria bacterium | reverse complement strand
AAATAAGGATACTCGCCCGTCATCGCGCCGCGCAAGAGAACATAAGCTCCGTACGCGAGCGGCACGGCGAGCCAGGCCGGCAGCATGCCGAAATGCAGCCCGCGCTTATCGGTCGCCGCGAACCAGTCGACGACGAACCAGGCCGGCGCGACATAGTGCAACAGCGTGTCGGCGAGCAGCGACCAGCCTTGCGGATTAAATTGGGGCGAGAGCACGAAGTGATAAACCAGCCCGACAATCAGTATATAGACGGTAATCGCCGTGCGCACGCCGGCGCTTGAAAAGAAGCGTCCCGGCGGTGTTGCAGGCGCCAGCGCGCTGAACGCCATGGCGGTTGCGGCGAGGAGGTTCGTCAGTACCGTGAAATAACTGAAATAGCGGATGGACGCGGCTGGCAGCGCGCCTGCGTCGGGTCCCTGAATGAAGATCGCATATTGCAGAAAGACGGCGAAAAAGCCGATTGCAGCCGCAACCAGGCGCGTTGCGCGCGTTACGCTCATGAGTGTCCCCTCAGCCCGCTCGCGCCTCATCCCCCAACGACGCAAGCGACAGTATGGACTAAAATTTCAAAATGCGTCTGCGGCGAATTGCAGTCTCTGCGGCATTATCGCGGGCCATCGCCTGTTGGATCGAGCGCCTTTCAGGCGACGCGCCCGCGCTCACTCAGTAAACCACCACGCTGCGGATGCTTTCACCGGCATGCATCAGGTCGAAGCCCTTATTGATGTCCTCGAGCGACAGCGTGTGGGTGATGAGGTCGTCGATATTGATGCGGCCTTCCATATACATGTCGACTATTTTGGGAACGTCCGTGCGCCCGCGCGCCCCGCCAAAGGCCGAGCCGCGCCAGACGCGCCCGGTGACGAGCTGGAACGGGCGGGTGGAGATTTCCTTGCCCGCGCCGGCCACGCCGATGATGACGCTCTCGCCCCAGCCTTTGTGACAGCATTCAAGCGCGGTCCGCATCACATCGACATTGCCGATGCATTCGAAGGAGTAATCCGCGCCGCCGCCGGTCAGCTCGACAAGGTGGCCGACGAGGTCGCCGTCGACCTGATTGGGATTGACGAAGTCGGTCATGCCGAATTTCTCGGCGAGCTCTTTCTTGGCCGGATTGACGTCGACGCCGACAATCTGGCGCGCGCCGACCATTTTCAGACCCTGGATGACGTTGAGACCGATGCCGCCTAGTCCGAACACGACGCAATTCGTGTTCGGCTCCACACCGGCGGTGAACATGACCGCCCCGATCCCGGTCGTGACGCCGCAGCCGATATAGCAGATCTTTTCGAAGGGCGCGTCCTTGCGCACTTTGGCCAGCGCGATTTCCGGCAGTACGGTGTGATTGGCGAAGGTCGACGTGCCCATGTAATGGAGCACTTTCTCGCCTTTATAGGAAAAGCGCGAGGTGCCGTCCGGCATGACGCCCTGGCCCTGCGTGGCGCGGACTTTCTGGCAGAGATTGGTTTTCGGGTGCAGGCAATAGTCGCACTCGCGGCATTCCGGCGTGTAAAGAGGAATGACGTGGTCGCCCGGCTCGACGCTGGTGACGCCGGGGCCGACTTCAAGGACGACGCCCGCGCCTTCATGTCCCAAAATGGCGGGGAAGGCGCCTTCCGGGTCGGCGCCTGATAGTGTGAATTCGTCCGTATGGCATATACCGGTCGCTTTGATTTCGACCAGAACCTCGCCTTCGCGCGGGCCCTCAAGGTCGACTTCATCGATAATCAGCGGCTCGCCCGCTTTCATCGCGATTGCAGCGCGCGTCTTCATATCATCCTCGCAGGTTTGGCGTCGGCTCAGGTGGGAGGCGCAGGCTAGCGCGTCGCGCGCGCATTGGAAAAGCCCGCTCAGGCTAGCGGCGTTGCGCCAATGATTTCAGCGCGAATTTGTTCAAGCGTCCGCCGCTGTGCGTCCGCCTCATCGAAATTCTCGGGCGCGAGCCAGGCTTCAAGCGCGGCCTTGCAGGCGGGCCACTCGCCATCAAGGATCGAATACCAGCGCGTGTCGCGGCTGCGGCCTTTTAGGACCATGTCCTGACGAAACTCGCCTTCGAACGAAAAGCCGAGGCGTTCGGCCGCGCGTCGCGAGGCGGCGTTGGCGGCGTCGCATTTCCATTCATAGCGGCGATAGCCGAGGTCATCGAAGGCGTGGCGCGCCATCAGATACATCGCTTCCGTCGCCGCTGCGGTTCGAGACAGTCGGCCGGAGAAGAAGATGAAGCCGATCTCCGTTGATCCGTGTTCGGGCCGATTGCGCATATAGGTCGCCGAACCGAGCATGTCGGCGCCATCGCGCGACATGATGACATGCGGCCGCCAGCCGAAGACGGGGTCAAATCGCGTCGTCTCAAATATGCGGGCGAACTCGTCCGCCGAGCCCGGCTGGGCGCGCGGAATATAGGTCCAGAGATTTTCGTTTTCTGGACCGCACAGCGCGTCGAAAAGCGCTTGAGCGTGCGCATCGGCGTTGAATGGCGCGATGCAGACGCGTTCGCCGCTTGTTTTGAGTTCAGGCGGTGCGCAAGCGCGCCAGTCCGAAAGCGCCGCATTTGTCATGTCGCGTCCCCAGCCGCAGTCACAACAGCGATTGGCGCAATTGCGCGCAGCACACAAGCTAACGGGCGTTAACGTTTTGCGACGGAGCATTTCCAACACGAGCCGTAACCGCATCTTAAACAGCGCGGGCGATACGATTTCGTTCTTCAGCGGCGCGATTGGCGCTGTGCAGCTATTCGGATGCGAACCGATGCAGGACGACATCGGCTTTGACTGGAAGACGCTCGGCGCCTTTATCGCGGCCGCCGATCATGGCTCGTTATCGGCCGCAGCACGCGAAACCGGCGTCAGCCAGCCGACGCTTGGTCGTCACGTCACGGCGTTGGAGCGTCAGCTCGGCGTGACGCTGTTCCGCCGCACCGGTCGCGGTCTGCGCCTGACAGAGAAGGGCGCTGAACTGCTCGAACATGCGCGCGCGATGGAATATTCCGCGCAACGCCTCATTCGCGCAGCGCGCGGCCAGCATGATCCTATTGAGGGCGTCGTGCGCATTTCCGCGAGCGACATTCTCGCGACCTATCTGCTACCGCCGATGCTTTCCGACTTTCGCCGGCAGGAGCCGGGCGTCGAGGTTGAGCTGGCGACCTCGCCCGGCGGGGCGAGCTTTCTGCGGCGTGAGGCCGACATCGCCGTACGCGCGCGCAAGCCCGAACAAAGCGACGTCATCGCCAAACAGGTCTCGCAGGCCCAGATCGGCATTTATGCGAGCCCGGCTTATCTTTATCGCCGCGGCCGGCCGCGCGTGCTCGAGGACCTGCTCAAGCATGACGTGATCGGCGATGATCGCGGCGACCGCTTGATCTCGGAGTTCCGCGCCAAGGGCCTGCCGGTCAAGCGCAGTTTTTTCGCCTATCGCTGCGACGATCAGGTCGCAGCCTGGCGTCTGGTCGTGGCCGGCGCCGGCATCGGCTTCATGCCGCGCGCCATCGGCGACGCTGAGCCGGGCGTTGAGCGCATTCTGCAAACGGTCGATCTCGGCCGCACGCCGATCTGGCTCATCGCGCATGACGACATGGCGTCGAACCGTCGCATCAAGGCGACATTCGACTATCTCGCCGTGTCATTGTCGCGCGCAGTTATAGCGCCGGGACGCTAGCCCGCCCGCGCCATGACTTCGGCGCGCTGTTCGCGCAGCTCTTCAAGCCGGCCCTGACAGGCGAGGCATTGATCGCGCAGTCGGTTGAGCCGCTCCTCGAACACGCGCGCGTCGCGGCCTTCGGACATGAACAGTTCCATCTGTGCGCGTATTTCATCGGCCGAGGCCTGCGGTCCCGAATGGCCTTGGCGATCGAGCCAGTCGCTCGTCGCATCGGCGTTATAGCGCGCCGTCCAGGGCGTATACTCGGACTGAATAATGGAGGCTGCGCGATAAGCGGCCTCTAATCCACCGAGCATGTAATTGCTGCCCACTGAGGAAACACCAGTCGCGGTCGCCGCCATCTCTGTCAGCGTATTCGCCACGAGCTCGCCCCAGCTCATTATGTTGGGTTGAGCCGCCGGGTTCTCCCGGAATGCGCCGAGCGCTGCGAGCGCCAGCAGCGCCTGACGCTGCTGTTCGGCGAGGCGCTGATATTCGCGCCAGCAATTCCGGCAGGACCCTTCGGCTGCGGCGATCTGCTCATCGAGATTGCGCAGCGCAGCGCCTGGTGCGCCACCGGCCGCATCTTCGGCCGCATCACGCGCGCCCGCCGCTTCCGACACGGCATCCTGAACCTCCTGGGCGATGCCCTGGCATTCAGCTTCCTTAGCGTCGACGGCGGCCTGCGCTGCGTCGGCTTCAGCCTGAGCCGCATTCGCGGCTTCGCGCGCCGCATCGGCTTGCGCGCGGGCCTCCGCCGCAGCGCGTTCGCGTTCGTCCTGAGACGCACGAATTTCGGAAAACTCGCGCTGTGCGTCGGCGGCTGCGTCATTCGCGCGGTTCACCTCGGCGTCGGCTTCGGCGTAAGCCGCGCTGCCGGTTCCGTGCTCATTGCCAACGATGGTGCGCGCGGCGGCCTGCATCTGCAGCGTGCGATAAGTGGAGTCCATGCGCGCGCTCGCCGCATCGAGATCCGCTTGGTAATTGCCGGCGTGTTCTTCCGCAGCATCGGCGGCCGCGCTAGCCTCGCCGGCAGAGGCGGCTGAATCTTGCGCCGCGCTGGCCGCTGCATCGCGCGCTGCGCGCAAGGCGGCGAGCTCTTCTTCGCAGCGGTCGCGTCGCGCCTGCAGACCGACCAGCCGCGAGGCTGTTTCAGCTGCGCGTGCGCGCGCCGCGTTGAGCGCCGCGCGATCGGCTTCGCTCATCGCGCCTTCAACAACCGGATCGACATATTGCGGATCGCCGGGCGAGATGCTGGGCGCATCGCTCAGACTGGTTGTGGCCGGAGCAGCGGGCGGGGCGACAGCCGGTGGCGGCGAAAGATCTATCGTCGTGTTTGGCGCGGGATCGGCGGAGGGCGTCGGCGGCGTTTCCGTCGCCGGAGGCGCCGTATCAACCGGCGCCGGCGGCGGCGCGGGCGCGGGCACGACATTGGCGATGAGCACGAGTTCGCGATCGGAGATGTGGCAGTTCTGCCAGATCAGAAAGCCGCAATTCTCGCAAATGACGCGAATGCGCGCCTGGGCCGGGCCTTCAGGCGTCTCGCTGAAATCGAGCGTGACGGGCACGTCGCGGCCCTGACCAGAGGGCACCTGACGCGCGACATTGCCTTCATCGAATGACAGCCAGTCAGCGCCGCGCGATTCAAACCGCATGTCGATGGGCTGTTCGCAATTGCGGTTCTGCGCGCTGAGCGCCAGCGCGTAGGACTGGCCCGACATGCGGTCGCCGAGATCAATGATCTCCTCGGCGATTTCGTCTTGCGCAGCTGCGGGCAGGACCGCGGCGAACGCCAGAACGGCGATTGCGGTAAGAGTACGAACGCGGCGGGTGATGCGCATGACGGCCCCCTGGTCACATCGTCTCGGACCGTC
>JAUIEH010000213.1 GCA_030428405.1 Alphaproteobacteria bacterium | reverse complement strand
TGGGTACGCAGGACATCGCGCTTGAGCAGATTCATGACAGCTCGCAGTCGACGCGACTGGCTTTGACCGAAGCGCTTGCGCTCGACAGCGGCCGCGATCTCGTCCAGCGCATCGATGCGGAATTTTCAACCGCGCTCGGCGCGCTGAACATGACCCATGCCGGCCGATATGTATTCGGCGGCGTGCGCGACGATCAGCCCCCGGTCAATATCAACGCCATGTCCGACCTCGCTGGGCTCGCCGGCGGCGCGGACGCATTCGACAACGCGCTGATACCCGCGCGCGCGCAGCTCGACACGGACACCTCGATCGAAGTCGCCCCGCTCGCTAATAATGTCGGCACGGATTTGTTCGACTCCTATAAGCGCATCTATGACTACTCGGTCTCGATCGGCGGTTTCGGCGACCAACTCACGGCGGCCGACCGCACCTTCCTTGAAAATGAGATCCAGCAGCTCAACACGATCACCTCGGATCTGACCGCCACGCATGCGGCCAACGGCACGGTGCAAAAGCGCGTCGACAATGTCGTCACACGCCAGACCCAGGAGCGGGATTATTTCGAGAACCTTTCCGCTGGGCTGGAAGGCATCGACCTCGCCGAAGTGGCCTCGCGCCTGACTCAGGCCCAATTGCGCATGCAGGCTTCGGTGCAGGCCTATATGACCCTCAAGGACACCTCGCTTCTCAATCTCCTGCGCTGATCGCGACGGACCTTCTTGGCGTGCGCGCGCGGATGGCTTATTGCGCCTCGTAGAACGAGGTGAAGCGACATGCCCGCCCGCGTAGCGATAGCATCAACGGTCCGCAATGCGGGCCATGTGCTCGACAGTTTCATCCGCTATCACCGCGCGATCGGTTTTGCGCGGATTTATCTGTTTTTCGACGATCCCGCCGATCCTGATATTGCTGCGTTCAAAGACTATGACGGCGTCGTCTGCACGCCCGTCGATGAGGCGCTGCGGCGACGCTGGCGCGATGCGCAGAGCTGGGAGCGCTTTGGCGCTCATATCGACACCGACCTGATGGCGCGCCAGACGCTCAACTGCGAGCACGCGCTCAGCCTGGCGCGCGCGGATGGCTGCGACTGGCTGTTGCACATCGATTGCGACGAGGCGTTTTACGCGCCCGATACGACGCCCTCGCTTCTGTTCGACGTGTTTTCCCGCGAAGGCGTGGAGCAGGCGGTTTTCCAAAATCTCGAAGCGCTGCCCGAGCGCGCCGACATCGTCGATTATTTTCGCGAAGCCAGCCTGTTCAAGGTCAATTTCGCCTTTTTCGGCGCCTCTCAGTATACGGAAGAACAGCGAAAGCGGGCGGCGCGCGCAAGCTTCGCCCATGGCGGGCCGAATTGGTTCAACGCCTATGACAACGGCAAGGCGGCGGTGCGGATCGATGCGGGCCTGATACCGCACGGCGTACATTTTTTTCAGCGTCTTGAGAACGGCGCGCCGGCCGCCTCGCGCAACCGGGCCGTCGGAGACGCCGCCGCCATCTTACATTATCCCAAATGCGGTCTGCGCAATTTCAACGCCAAATATGCGATGATGGGCGCTTTTGCAGATAAATGGTTCGGCGAGGTTGACGCGCCGCTGATGCATCGCAAGTCGCGCGACATCTTCGCGAGCGGCGATGAGGCCGCGATCGCGCGCTTCTACCGCGAGAATTTCATGGCCGGGCCCGGCGATGATATTGGCGCCATGCTCGCGGCAGGCGTGCTCAAGCGCATCTCCACGGTGGCGGACGTTCTCGCGTCGCTTGACGACTCCTGACGCCCGGTATGCGTCGTGAACGGATGAATGACGCCATGGCTGCACTCTATGATGTGATCGGGCGCGGTTATGCCGATTTGCGCAAGCCGGACCCGCGCATCGCTGCGCCCATTCGCCGGGCGCTGGGCGATGCGCAAAGCGTGTTAAATGTCGGCGCCGGGGCGGGATCCTATGAGCCTGACGACCTGGACGTCACAGCGCTCGAGCCATCCGTCGAGATGATCCGTCAACGCCCGCCTGGCGGCCGCGAAGCGGTCAAGGGCGTGGCGGAAGCCATCCCGTTTCCGGACGATGGTTTCGACGCCGCGATGGGCGTTTTGACCGTTCATCACTGGACGGACGCCGAGGCAGGTCTTGCGGAGATGCAGCGCGTCGCGCGCAAGCGCATCGTCATTTTGACCTTCGATGCGAATGCGCCGTTTTTCTGGCTCGCGGATTACATCCCGGCGCTGGTCGCCCTCGACAAGGCGACCATGCCGCCTTTGAGCCTGTTCGAACGCGTCTTCTCATCCGCGCGCTTCGAAACGGTTCCGATCCCGCATGACTGCACGGATGGATTTCTAGGCGCCTATTGGCGCCGGCCCGCAGCCTATCTGGACCCGCGCGTGCGCGCTGCGATTTCCTCCTTCGCCAAGATCACCGACGTGTCCGACGCGCTTTCCCGCTTGCGCGCCGACCTTGAGAGCGGGCGCTGGGAAGAGCGCTATGGCCATCTCCTGACGCAAGACGCGCTCGACATCGGCTACCGGCTGATGATCGCGGAGCTGGACTGACAGCGCGCCCGCCTCGCAATCGCCTCATGTTTCGCTTATATCGGCGGCTTCCCGCGCCGCGCGCGCTTGTGCGCGGCGCTTAACGTTTGTCGCGGGCCTTGACCCCGCGGGAGGCGAGGACATGACAGACGCAAACGCCGTCGCGGGCGCAGACCCCGCCGACGCACTCGACATTGATATCGACATTGATCTCGGCCTGCCGGGACCGCGCGCGCAGACCCGCGTGGTCGCCGCCATGTCGGGCGGGGTCGACAGCTCCGTCACCGCAGCGCTTCTCAAGCGCGCGGGCTATGACGTCGTGGGCGTCACGCTCCAGCTCTACGACCATGGCGAAGCGCTCAAGAAAAAGGGCGCGTGCTGTGCGGGCACGGACATTCATGACGCGCGCCGCGTCGCCGACGCCATCGGCATTCCGCATTACGTGCTCGATTATGAAAGCCGGTTTCGCCAGTCCGTGATCGACGATTTCGTCGAAAGCTATCTCGCTGGCGAAACGCCGATCCCGTGCGTTCGCTGCAATCAAACGGTGAAGTTTCGCGACCTCCTGGGCGTAGCCAAGGACCTTGGCGCGGCCTGTCTTGCGACGGGTCACTATATCCGCCGCACGCAGGGCCCGGCCGGCGCCGAATTGCGCCGCGCCGCCGATCCCGATCGCGATCAAAGCTATTTCCTGTTCGCGACCACGCGCGAGCAGCTCGACTTTTTGCGCTTTCCGCTCGGCGACATGAAGAAGGACGCAGTCCGCGACGTCGCCGCCGCTATGGGGCTGATCGTGGCCGATAAGCCCGACAGTCAGGACATCTGCTTCGTGCCGTCGGGGCGTTATGTGAACGTCATTGAAAAGCTGCGTCCGGATGCGGGCGAGCCGGGCGACATCGTGCATGTCGACGGGCGCGTGCTCGGCCGCCATGACGGCGTCATCAATTACACGGTCGGACAGCGCCGCGGCCTCGGCGTTGCGGTCGGCGATCCCTTGTTCGTCACCAAGATCGATGCAGACAAGAAGCACGTCATTGTTGGGCCGCGCGACGCGCTCGCCATCGCCTCCATCGCTTTGAAGGAGGTCAATTGGCTGGGCGAGGGTGATTTCGCCGATGCTTTGGCCCGGAATACGCCTGTCGAAGTGCGCGTGCGCTCGACGCGCCCGCCCGTGCCGGCGCGTCTCGATGGCGCGGTCGACGAGCCGCGCGTGGTGTTCGATTCGCCCGAATTGGGGGTCGCGCCGGGTCAGGCGGCGGTGTTTTACGCCCCAGGCGAGGCTGACGGCCGCGTTTTTGGCGGTGGATGGATCGCGGCCACGACCCCTGCGGTGTCTTAAAATGCGCCTCTCAGGCGTGGCCCGCAGGTTGCATTCCCCCAGAAAGGTGTTGGTAGTGCTTTACCGAGCGTTCACGAATCTTGTGAAATCGTTAGTGCTCGGCGGAGCTGCACGAATGAGGCGGCTTGATGCATAATGCAGACGAACGTTCCCAGCTGGCGAAGAAAAACGCTGCGGTGTCGAACATGAAGAAGTCATCCTTATTGCGCCATTGGCGCACGCCGCTGGCCGCAATGGCCGCCGGCGCCGCAACGGCTGCGGCCGGCGCGCAGGTGCCCGAAGCCTTTATCGGCGCGCCGCCGGAAGGCCACGCCGCCACACTGAACGAATCCTATGTGCCGCCTGCGATCCTGCGCGAGCGCACGGCGCGTCGCGCCGCCGCCGCCGCTGACGTCGCTGAGAACGCGGCAGAGACTGACGACGCCGCCGATGTGGACGCGCTGAACGCCGCCAGCCTGGCCGCGCTTGGCGATGAGAGCCTGGCTGAAGCTGCTGAAGCGGCGGCGCCGGCGCCGGAAACGAGCGCGCGCGATCGCGCTGCGCGCCTGGCGCGCGTGTCCCGGCCGACGCCTGCGGCTGGTTATTCCGGCGATGATTACGATTCCGGCGCATTCAACATGGCGTCTTCAGGCGCGCCGGCGAGCTTCATGGGCGCGCCGATGCGGTTTGATCCGCTGGCCGGCGTTGATGAAGACGCCGCCGGTCCGCGCCCGGTGTTCTCAACCACGGTTTCGCCGGTCCGACGTCCCTATGTCGAAGCGATCGAGCGCCAGCTTGAGGGCGCCTTTCTGACGGACGAGTTTGTCGGGCTCGCCGTCGCGGTCATCGAAGGCCCCGAAATCACCTTCCTGCGCACTTACGGCGTCACGGACACGAGTTCGAACAACCCGGTCACGCCCGACACGGTGTTTCGTTTTGCGTCGGTTTCGAAAGGCTTCGCCTCAACCATGGTCGGGCAGCTGGTCGAAGAGGGGCGTTTGAGCTGGAACGACCGCGTTGCGGACTATGTGCCGGATTTCCGCTTGCGCACGTCGGACGCCACACAGCGCGTCACGCTCGAAAATCTGCTGAGCCACCGCGTCGGCCTGGCGCATCACGCCTATGACAATTTCCTCGAGCGCGGCGAAAGCGTCGGCGCGCTCCTGCGGCGCACGGCCTCGGCTCCGCTCGACTGCAATCCCGGCGAGTGCCACCGCTATCAGAACATCACTTACAGCCTCTCCGGCGACATTGTTGCGCGCGCACGTGGAACCACATTCGAAGGCGCGGTGCAGGAAAACATCTTCGATCCGCTCAGCATGAACACGGCCTCGGTCGGCCTAACGGGTCTGCGCGACAGCGACAGCTGGGCGCATCCGCACCGTCAGCGCACGCGCAACGGTCCGCAAATCCCGTTCGAGCCGAACGACAATTATTATCGCGTTGCAGCAGCGGGCGGGCTCAACGGCTCGATCCTCGATCTGACGCATTGGGTGCGCGCCCAGCTTGGCTATCACCCCGACGTCGTCAGCCCGGAACTGCGCGAGCGCCTGTGGCAGCCGGTCGTCTCAACGCCGCGCCAGACGCGCCGGCTCGGCTGGATGTCGATGCGCCTGCGCGACACCAATTACGGCCTAGGCTGGCGCGTGTTCGACTATCAGGGCGAGCGTTTGATCTTCCACGCCGGCGGCGTGGCCGGTTATCGCGCTTTGGTCG
>JAUIEH010000212.1 GCA_030428405.1 Alphaproteobacteria bacterium | reverse complement strand
CCCAGCGCCATGAACGCCGCGCCCCAGCCCATGGCGTCGTCCTGCGTGACCAGCCGGTCGGCGTTGTTCTCAACAATGCGCATCAGGCCTCGCCTTTGTGAGCGTTGAACGCTTCTAGCATGCGGCGCTTTTGTTTTGCGCCATCGCCGGCTGCACTTTTTCTGGCGCTAACGCTCGCTATCCGCTCCCTGCATGAGCGTTGTTTTTGCTTTGCGCTATCGCTCGCCATGCGGCTCGCTGCTTGAGCGCTGACTTGGTTTGCGCTACCGCTCGCTGCTTGAGCGCTGCTTTTTGTTTGCGCTACCGCTCGCTGCTTGAGCGCTGGATTGGTTTGCGCACTGCTCTGCATCGGCGCCGCTTTGTGCTATAATCCCAAGTCGATCAGACGGTCGGACGGCCGCGGCGCCAGGCTCGAGAGGGCGGCGTCGAGGAAAGTCCGGGCTCCACGGAGACATGGCGGCGGGTAACGCCCGCCGGGGGCGACCCCAGGGACAGCGCCGCAGAGAACAGACCGCCGCGGGCGCGCTCGCGGCAAGGGTGAAACGGTGCGGTAAGAGCGCACCGCCCCGACCGTAAGGAAGGGGGCACGGCAAGCCCCGCCAGGAGCAAGACCGAATAGGGGCGGCATGGGCTTCGGCCCGAACGCGTCTCCGCGTCGCCGCCCGGGTGGGTCGCATGAGGCGTCCGGCGACGGGCGTCCCAGATGAATGGTCGTCGCCGCCGGTTCGCCGGCGGATACAGAACCCGGCTTACAGACCGTCTGATCGATTTTCTTTCCGTTGCGACGGCGCAGCGGCGCTTGGCGTCAGCCGGGCGAGCAGCGCGGCCGAACGCGCATCCCCGATCAGCGCGACCAAGTCGCTTGAGATGCGGTCGGCTTCCGGCGCCAGCGTGCAGGCGCCGCTCAAGGCTGCGCGCGCAACACCGCACCCGCCCGCAAAGGCTACGCAGCGAAACGACATTTCCTGGGGTTCGCTTGAGCTTTGGATCACGACGATGACGCGGCGGGCCTCGCGCAGCGCGCGGCGCGCTCGGCCAAGCTCAGACATGGCGGATTGTATTTCCAGCAGGGCGGCGAGCCGGCGGCGCGTCAGCCTGCGGCGCAGCAAAACCAGCGCGCGTTCACAGCCATAGGCGCGCAGATGCAGCCGGGCCGCAATCGCGTCCATGCCGTCAGCCTTGCGCGCCCTGTACACGGCGAGCGTCTGGTCGTCTCGCGACGGGGCAATTTCGTCCATCGGGCAACCTGGGATCGCGATCGTCGCTCACGGTAACTCTAAGTTGTAAATTAGATGTTGGCGCAATCAGGAGTTTCGCTGAAATGGCTGCAACCTCTCGGAAAGCGCCGTCGCCACGCGCCGCCGGCCGTGCTGCGCGTTTCAGAAAGGCGGGTTTTCCCAATGGTTTGCATTTTGTTGGCAAAGATGCCCATAAGGTCCCATATTAACCCATCACTACCCAGGGCGCGCCGGTTCGGCCGGCGCGCATGTGCGAACGCCGATGATCTTCTTGGGCTCACATGTGAACGGCGTGGACGCCAAAGCGCGCGTTTCGGTGCCTGCGGAGTTCCGCTCGGTCGTGCGCCAGGAAGGGCTTGAGTCGATTTACTGCCATCCCTCGTTTGACGGTCCGTTTCTGGTCGGCTGGGGCGAAGCGCTGATGAGCCGTCTGAAAGACTCCGTTGAAACGGCCGACCCGCTCGACCCGGAGCGCAATGAGCTCGCGCGCGCCGTGTTCGGCGACATTCGCCAGCTGTCCTTCGACGCCAATGGCCGCATCACCCTGCCGTCCGCCTTCGTCGCTCATGCCGAGCTGGACGGTCAGGCCGCCTTTGTCGGCCTTGGCGACCGGTTCGAGATCTGGAAGCCGGAAGCCTATGCCGAGCGCCGCGACGCCGCGCGCGCGGCCGTGCGCGAAAAGCGCGCCAGGGGAGCGGGCTGATGAGCCACGCGCCCGTCATGCGCGCCGAAGCCGTCAACGCGCTGGAGCCCGCCTCCGGCGCTGCGATCATCGACTGCACATTCGGCGCGGGCGGCTACAGCCGCGCGCTCCTGGAAGCCGGCGCGCGCGTTCTGGGTCTCGACCGCGACCCGAGCGCGCAAGCCGCCGCCGACATGCTGGCGCAGGCCTTTGGCGAGCGGTTTTCATTTCGCGCAGCGCGCTTTTCGGAGATGGAGGCGGCGGCGTTCGACGCAGGATTTGCGCCCGCCGACGGCGTCGTCATGGATATCGGCGTCTCCTCCATGCAGCTCGATCAGGCCGAGCGCGGCTTTTCCTTCCGCCAGGACGGTCCGCTCGACATGCGCATGAGCCGCGCGGGCGCGAGTGCGGCCGACCTCGTCAATGAGGCCGACGAAAAGACGCTGATCGCGGTCTTGCGCGGCTTTGGCGAAGAACAGCGCGCGCGCCGCATCGCGAACGCCATCATCGCTGAGCGCGCCCAGGCGCCGATTGAAACGACCGGCCGTCTCGCAGCGATTGTCGAGCGCGCGATTGGCTCCGGCGACGGACGAATTCACCCAGCGACGCGAACCTTTCAGGCGCTGCGCATCGCGGTCAATGACGAGCTGGGCGAACTCGCGCGCGGTCTCAGCGCCGCAGAGCGTCTGCTTGCTGCGGGCGGGCGTCTGGCGATCGTGACCTTTCACTCGCTCGAAGACCGCATCGTGAAGAAATTTCTGCGCCTGCGTTCCGGACGCGCGCCCGCCGGCTCGCGCCATGCGCCCGCGTTGAGCGATGAGCGCGCGCCCAGCTTTCACTGCCCGCCGGGGCAGCCTTATGCGCCGGGCGCAGCGGAGGTGGCGGAAAACCCGCGCGCGCGCTCAGCCAAGCTGCGCGTCGGCGTGCGCACGCACGCATCGGCCTTTGAGGATGATGCGCATATGCCGGCCCAGTATTGGCGCGGAGGCGCGTCATGATGCGCTTCGTCAATCTTGCGGCGATCATCGTCATCGCGGCGATGGCGTTCGGGGTCTATCAGGCCAAGACGCGCGCGCGGGCGGATGCGCAGCGCGTCGAGGAGCTTGAAGCGGAATTCGCCGAAGTCGCCGATGACGTGCGTGTGCTGACGACTGAAATCGCCTCGCAGGAAAACCTCGCCGATCTGCGCGAACTGGCTGAGCGCGAGCTGGGCCTGCTGCCGATCGATCCTCTGCGCGTCGTCACGATTGGCGAAGCGCCGTTATTCCTGAATGCGAATGGCTGGTCGGCCGCAGGCGATCACGGCCGGCCGGTCGAGATCCGCACCGTCTCGGAGCCGCGCCGATGAGGCCGGGCGGGGCGGCGCGGATCAGCGTTTTCACGCTCGTCTTCGCGCTGGGCTTTGCCGGTCTTGCCGCGCGCACGGCGCAAATCGCTCTCTTTACGGAGGTTTCAGGTCCGGGCCCCGCGCGCGCGGCCGCTGCGGCCGACCCGGACGCCCCGCGTGGCGACCTCACCGACCGCAATGGTGAAATTCTCGCCCGCTCGCTCGATGTCTGGTCGATCTATGCCGACCCCGCGCGCGTGGTCGATCCCGAAGCGACGGCCGAGGCGATCGCCAGCGTGCTCGACGGGTTCGACGCGCCTTCAGCCGCGCGCCGATTGAGCGCGCGCGACCGCCGCTTTGTCTGGCTGCGCCGGGGCGTGACGCCGCGCGACCGTGAAGCCGTATTCAGCCTCGGCCTGCCTGGCGTCGATTTTCGCGCCGAGCCGCGCCGGGTCTATCCGCGCGGCGCGCTCGCCGCCCATGTGCTCGGTCATGTCAATATTGACGGCGTCGGCGCGGCCGGCGCGGAGCGCGCCTTTGATGACTCGCTCGCAGCCGGTTCAGGCGAGGCGCTGGCGCTGTCCATCGACATGCGCGTGCAGTTCGCGCTCGATGAAACGCTGCGCGACGCGGTCGAGCACTATCGCGCCGACGGCGGCGTCGCCATCGTTTCGGACATCGAGACGGGCGAGATATTGGCGCTGGTCTCGCTGCCGGATTTCGATCCAAACCGCGTGGGCGATTATCCGCTTACGGTGCGTCGCAATCGCGCCCTCGTCGACCGCTTTGAGCTGGGCTCGATCTTCAAGACCTTCACCATTGCAGCCGCGCTCGATGTCGGTCTGGCCTCGCCCAATTCGGTGCTGCCGACCTCGCGCGGCGCGCGCGCCGGCGACCGGCTGATCACGGACCACAGCTCGAGCGGCGACCTCACCGTCGCGCAGGTCTTCGTGCGCTCCTCCAATACCGGCGCAGCGCTGCTCGCGCTCGAGATGGGCGAGGCTTTGCAGCGGTCTTATTTCGAGCGCCTCGGCCTGCTGGATGCAGCGCCTGTCGGCTTTCTCGAAAGCGCAGCGCCCATCGTGCCCGATAACTGGGACGCCAATACCCGCGCGACCATGGCTTTTGGTCATGGCGTGTCGGTCTCGCCGGTCGCCTTCGTCGCCGCTTTCGGCGCGATCGTGAACGGCGGGGAATATGTCGCGCCGACCCTGCGCCGAGTGGAGGATGGCCCCAACGCGGTCACGCGCACCCGCGTCATCAGTCGCGAGACCAGCGCCGCAATGGTCGGTCTGTTGCGCCTCGCCGTTGAGCGCGGCACCGGACGACGCGCGGACGTGCCCGGCTATGGCGTGGCCGGCAAGACCGGCACGGCCGAACGTCCCATTCCCGGCGGCTATGATCCCGACAGCCTTATTTCCTCCTTCGCGGCGGTCTTTCCTTATGACGCCCCGCGCTATGCGCTTCTCGTCACGCTTGACGGACCGCTGGGCTCGGAGGAGGAGAACGGACGGGCGAGCGCGGGTTACACCGCAGCGCCGACGGCGGCGGCCGTCATTGCGCGCATCGCGCCTTTGTTGGGCGTGGCGCGGCGCGATGATCCGCTCATGGCCGTGTTGAGGGAGGCGGATCCGTGAAGCTGTCAGCGCTCATCGCGCCCGAACAGCCGGCGGCGGATGTCGAGGTGACGGGACTGACGGCGGACAGCCGTGCAGTGCGTCCGGGCTTTGTCTTCGCAGCGCTCGCCGGCGTGCGCCATGACGGCCGCGCGTTTATCGATGATGCGCTGAAAAACGGCGCCGTCGCCGTGCTCGGCGCGCCCGGTCTCAGCGTCGACGGCGCGGTTGCGATCGAAGCGGACAATCCGCGCGCGCGTCTGGCCGAGCTCGCCGCGCGCTATTATCCGCGCCAGCCCGAAACGCTCGTCGCCGTCACCGGCACGAACGGGAAAAGCTCAACCGTCGAGTTTCTCCGCCAGATATGGGAGAAGGCGGGACGGCGCGCCGCCACCGTCGGCACGCTCGGGGTAAAACTCAGTGACCGGATGGAACCTCTCGGTCATACCACGCCCGACCCGGTCAAGCTGCACCAGATGCTCGACTGGCTGGTTGCGGAAGGCGTCGCCTGCGCGGCGATTGAAGCCTCGAGTCACGGGCTCGCCCAGCACCGGCTGGACGGCGCGCGACTGAGCGCGGTCGGCTTCAGCAATCTGACCCAGGATCATCTCGATTATCACGCCTCGTTCGAGGACTATCTCGACGCCAAGCTGCGCCTGTTCAGCGCGCTCGCGCCGGAGGGCGCTGCGGCGATTGTCAATGTGGACGGACAATATGGCTCGGCCTTTGTCG
>JAUIEH010000211.1 GCA_030428405.1 Alphaproteobacteria bacterium | reverse complement strand
GAAGGCGACCGTCTCGGCGGCACCTGCCTCATTCGCGGCTGCATTCCGTCCAAGGCGATGATCCAGGCCGCCACGCGCTATGAAGAAACCAGGAAGCTGTCGGAAGACGGCGAGATGGGTATTTCCATCAGTGGCGAGTCGAAGCTCGACATGGGCGAACTCGTCGCCTGGAAGGACGGGGTGGTCGACAAGCTCTCGGGCGGCGTCGGCTCGCTGTTAAAGGCGGCGAAGGTCGAACATGTCGAGGGCTGGGCCGAGTTCGAAGACGCCAAGACCTGCACAGTCCGACGCCAGGGCAAGCCGGCGCTCAAGATCACCGCCGAGCATGTCATTCTCGCCAATGGCTCCGTCGAGGCTGAGCTGCCTTTCATGAAGTTCGACGGCGGAACGGTGATATCCTCGCGCGATGCGCTGTCGCTTGCTCAGATGCCGGAACATCTCGCCGTTGTCGGGGCGGGCTATATCGGTCTCGAGCTCGGCATTGCCTACGCCAAAATGGGCGCCAAGGTGACAGTGGTCGAGGCCGCTGACTCAATCCTGCCTGCCTATGACGGCGAGCTGTCGCGTCCGGTCGCGCAATGGATGAAGGCGCATGGCGTGACGGTGCATCTCTCCTGCAAGGCCAAGGGCGTCGTGCAGAAGGGCAATGAGACCCATCTCGAATTCGAGACGAAGGAAGGTGAGATAGAGAGCGCGCGTGCGGACAAAGTGCTCGTCGCTGTCGGACGCCGACCCAACACGCAGGGCTGGGGCCTTGAGAATATGGCCGTCGATATGGACGGTCCGTTCGTGAAGGTGGATGCGCGCTGTGCGACCTCGATGCGCAATGTCTGGGCGATCGGCGATCTCGTGGGCGAGCCGATGCTGGCGCATAAGGCGACCGCGCAAGGCGAGATGGTGGCTGAAATCATCGCCGGCCACAGACGCGAGTTTGATCACCGCCATATCGCCGCGGTGTGCTTCACCGAGCCCGAAATCGTCGGCGTCGGTCTGACCCCGGATGAAGCGCGTGCGCAAGGCGAAGAGGTCATCGTCGGCAAGTTTCCGTTCGCCGCCTCCGGCCGCGCGCTCGCCATGGGCGGAGGAACGGATGGCGGTTTCGTGCGCGTCACCGCGCGCGCATCAGACCATGTCGTGATCGGCATTCACGCGGTCGGCGCGCATGCGGCCGAATTGTCCGGAGAGTTCGCCCACGCCATTGAGATGTGCGCGCGCCTGGAAGACATCGCCGGCACAATTCACGTGCACCCGACTCTGACCGAGGCGACGGGCGAGGCGGCGCTCGCCGCGCTCGGCCATCCCATTCACATTCCTGCGCCGCGCCGCTAGCGCCGCCCGCGCGCGTCGTCAGTTCGTCCGGCGCGGGGCCGACGGCGTGCGCCAGACGCCGACATAATGCAGGCGCGAGCCGTCGGAATAGCACTCGACATCCTCCATACGGATTTCGGCTTGTCCGTTGCGGTCGAGCTCAAGCCAGCGCTGCATCAGATCCGCCCAGTTATTGTAGGCATAAAGAGCATGCCCGCCCGAGCCGCGCTCATAAACGCCCATGAAGCCAGCCCGGCCGCCTGAGGTCTGAGAGGCGGCGACCTCGCGGAGCCGCCAGCCATTGCCAGTCATGTCGCGCCATCTGTCCGTGAACGCCGACCACGACGTATCGCGATAAAGCGCCTGGCGTTGCGAGCCCGGCCGCATCACGGCGAAGAAATGCCGGCGACCGCCGATTATGGTTTCGTCGATGTCGACGACGCGAAAGCCGTCATCGCGATAGCCCGCCCAGGTGCTGGTGAAGTCGTTCCAGCTGTCGCGCGCGAAATACCACTGTCCGCCTGAGCCCGGCTCGTAGAGCGCCTGATAGCGCGCGCCCGAGCCCACGCCTTCGACATTGACGTCGACCAGCCGCATGCCGCCGTCATATTGGCGGCGTATCTCATTGGTGAAGTTGGAGCTGTTCGACGTGCGCTGAATGGCGGAGCCGCTGGCGCCCGGCCGGTTATAGACCGCAACGATCCAGTCATTTGACCCGTTCGGCTCGCGACAGGTCTCGATGTCGGCGATGCGATAGCCCGCGCTGTCGAACGAGCTGCGCCGGTCTTCAAAGGTCTCGGCGTCGCTATAGCGCTCCAGAATCGAGGTGCGCTGAGCGTGTGCGGCGCTGAGCGGCGCAAGCGCACTTGCAGCGCAGGCGACGAGCCCGGCTGAGATCAAACCTGATGCGCGCGCGGAAATCTTCATGTCTGGCTCCTGCGTGTCCGCGTCCCACTGCGTCGTGGATAGTCGCGGAATGCGGCGAGACCTAGCCGCTGGCGCAGCCTATCAGTGAATTTTCGAGCGCCAATTCGCGTTTCGTACGTTTCTGCCGCATCCGCGCACATCTTCGCGCGATCGCTAAGTTGAGACTTTCTTCCTGCGCGCGCCGCCGGCTGAATAAGCGCAATACGCAGGCGGCGGCGTTGCAAGAGCGAGCGGACGGCCGACGCCTAAGCGCCCCCAGAGACGTAGGCATCGGCCGATCCCGTCAGCTCGACATTCGTGCCCTTGGGCGAGGAGGTGATGTTCAGCTCCCCGCCGGCGCGCTTTGCGAACGCCTCAATCAGGCTTGAGCCGAGACCGTCCTTGCGCGCCGCTTCACCGATGCCGCGGCCATTATCCGCCACCTGCAGCCGATAGCTGGAGGCGTCCGCTTCGAAGGTGACGATGATCTCGCCCTTGTCGATATCCCTGAAGGCGTGCTTGGATGCGTTCGTCACCGCTTCGTTCACGATCAATCCAATCGCCACCGCCAGGTCGCGCGGCATCAGCGCGCTCTCAGCTTCAAGGCGAAGCACCGTGTCGTCGACGAACAGCGCCTTGGACAGGTTTTGCGTGAGTGAACCAAGATAGGTCGTCATCTGCACGAGATTGGCTTTGTCGCCGTCGCTGTAAAGCGCGGTGTGGGCGGCTGCGATCGAGTGCACGCGTGCGGCCGCCGTCGACAGCGCTTGGCGGGCTTCCTCACTCGTCTGACGCTGTTCCTGCATCGAGAGAAGGCTGGCGACGATCGCAAAGTTATTCTTTATGCGGTGGTCAATTTCACGCAGCAAAAGATCGCGGCTCGCAACCTCGGCCTTGCGTTCATTGACCGCCCGGCGGACGGCGCGCCGGAACAGCTCGGCGAGGAGCAGGATCACGCCGGCGGCGACGCCATTGATGATCGTGCGCTGCGCGTCTTCGGCGACGACGAAGTCGAACGACATGTGCGCAGGCAGAACGAAATACCATGCGTGCAGGAACGATAACGCCAGCGTGACGGCGCCCGACAGCCAGCGCCCGAACAGCGTCGAAAACAATATGGTCGGATAGATGAGCGAGAAGGGTCCCGCAGCCGGCGAAATGAGGTCGACGCCGCCGCGCGCAAGCACGCCTATCAGTGTACAGATTATACCGAAGCAGAGTTGAGTAATGAAAGGTGGGATGGGCGGCGACAATCGCTCTGCGATGTCGAACTCGCCAATACGCCTACGATCTCGGTCCAAGCTTGTCGGGCCTCAAGAATACAGTGTCGACGGGACGATATTTGATTGCGGATGATAATCAATAAAAATGCAAGCGCGTCGGCGCATATTTACAGCTCGAACTAATCAAGCGCCGCCTTTGCGATCTTTCGCACGGCGTCATGATGCGCCGTCCAGGCGTTCCAGACGCTTGTCGCCCAGGCGCGCACAAGCGCTGAGTGAACTTCGGCGCTGTCGGCTTGAAGCACGTCCGTCACGTTCAGACCGCCGGGATCGCCCGGCGGTGAAAGCCACACGAGCCTGTCGGCGAAATAGTCGGCGATGCGCTTTCGGACCGCGATGAGGTCATTGAGCGCGACATCGTGTTCCAGCGCGAGGCAGAGCGCGGCGAGATGCACGTGTATGGACTGGATCGTGCGCCGTTCCTCACGGCCGGGATGCTGAGCGGCATAGGCGTCGACCGTCAGGCCGTGAACGGCGAAATAGGACGGATCGGAATATTCGCGCGCCAGGAGTTCGCCGAACAGCGCCCAGCATTCCGGCGATGCGCCGAGATAGGCATGGCGCGGCCCGCCGGTTTTCGGCAATGCCAGCTGGCAGCCGGGGCAGGTGGATGTCGCTTTGGTTTCAGTCACTTCGTAGAGATTCTCGATATCTGGCGACATGTCGCCTGCAGCTTGGTCAACGACGCCTTCGGGCCGAAAATATCGTCATTTCATGCCGCGCGGCGCGCATTGATCGCGCGAGCGGCGGCGCGTATATAGGCGCGCTTGGCGGCTGGGTAGCTCAGCTGGTTAGAGCGCAGGACTCATAATCCTGAGGTCGAGGGTTCGAGTCCCTCCCCCGCCACCATATTTCCTGGCGCTATCGCTCGCCTTGCGCGCTCGCTTCTTGAGCGCGGGGTTTTGGTTCGAGACCATCTCTCACCGGCGCCATGTTTCGCAGTGCTTGCAGCTTTTTTCGCACGCGCATGGGGGCGCCGCGACTCCTTTCGACGGCTTGCGGCGCATCGCCGACATGATGAGTGCGCGCGCGCTTTCAGGCCGAGAGATGACGCCGCGCACAGGGCGGCCTACACCAATTAATCGCCGCCGGCGCGACAGCGCGCGCTGGCGCCATTTGATCGTTCCTCCTTGTGGAGACCGAATGCCCGGCCTTATCGATCTCGTCGCCCTTCGCGCAGTCGCCTTGAGAGGCGAGGCCCATGACGCGTGATCCCGCATTCCAGCCCTGGCGCGCATTCGATGACATTCCCGGCCTGATCGACTGGGCGGCTGAGAGTTATGGCGACGCCGCCTTCGTCATCGAGGAAGACGGCGCAGCGCTCAGCTTCGCCGAATTGCGCGTTGAGACGCAGCGCGCAGCCCGCGCGCTCATGGCCTCTGGCATTGAGCCGGGCGACCGCGTCGCGATCTGGGCGGCGAATGGTGCGCGCTGGATCATCGCAGCGCTTGGCGCACAGACGATCGGCGCATCCGTCGCCACTATCAATACGCGCTTTCGCGGCGGCGAGGCGGTCTATGTGCTCGAACGCACGCGCGCGCCTGTCCTGTTCGCCATGGGCGGTTTTCTCGGCGCCGACCATGTCGAGATGTTGCAGACGGCGGCCGGCGGTCGCAGCGGCGAGCGACCCGTCGCCGCGTTGAGCCATCTGCGCGACATCGTGCTCGTCGACGACGCTGCGCGTCCCGATGCGAGCGGATGGGATGAGTTTCTGGCGCGCGGCGATGTGATTTCTGATGAGGCGCTGGCGACGCGGCGCGCCGGCGTCGGCTCCGATACGATCGCCGACATCTTGTTCACATCGGGAACCACGGGCCGCGCGAAGGGCGCCATGCACAGCCATGCCCAGGCGCTTTGGGCGGTGGAGCGCTTCAACTTCATCAATTGCTATCAGCGCGGCGACCGCATGCTGATCATCAACCCGTTCTTCCATTCATTCGGTTATCGCGCGGGCTGGATGGCGTGTCTGATGGCGGGCGCTGCGGCCTATCCGCATAAGGTGTTCGATGTCGAACGTGCACTGAAGACCATAGAGCGCGAGCGCATTTCTCTGCTGCCCGGACCGCCGACCTTGTTTCAGTCGATGCTGGACCATCCTGAGCGCGCCTCCTTCGACCTTTCCAGTCTGCG
>JAUIEH010000210.1 GCA_030428405.1 Alphaproteobacteria bacterium | reverse complement strand
AAACCGAAACGCTTGAAGTGCGCATGCCGCACGAAATGAAGCGCGCGTTTATCGAGGCGTGCCGCGCACACGGTAGTACGGCCAGCGACGTGGTGCGCGAATTTGCGGAGGGCTATCTCAAGCGATGCGAGCGTCGCGCGCGCCTTCGGGACGTCATCAATCCCGAACGGAGTCTCGCAATGCTGTTTTCTTCTCCCCGCCGCCGCCTCGCCGCGATCAGCGCCGGTTTCGCCGGCGCCGTTGGTCTGGTCATGGCTGGTCTGGCGCCGAGCGTGGCTGACTGGAGCTTCCAGACGACTTTCGAAGAACTCGATCGCGACGGAGACGGGCTCGTCTCGGTCGAAGAATTCTCAAACCCCGGCGGCTCGCATTACGTGTTCATATCGGGCGAAGGCGAGCCGCCGAGCTGGGCGCCGGTGATCCCGCCAACGCCAGAACCGCCCGCGCTCGAAACGACAGCGCTGGACGCGGGGCGCGTCACAGGCGCTGCGCCGGTCGTGCCGGCGGCGCCGGTCGCGCCCGCTGCGCCCCCGCCGCCAGCGGTCGTGGTCGAGATGCTCGGCCACGAGTTTCGCCGCTTCGACGCCGATAGCGACGGCTATATCGGCTATGTCGAGTTCTCCGGCCGCAACGAAACGATCGCCGGCGACGCCTTCCGGCGGCTCGACGCAAACGAAGACGGCCGGCTCACGCTGGAAGAATTCCACGCCATGCCGGCGGCGCGCGCCTCAGGTCCGCCGCGCCTGATCGCGCCGAGAGATCTCGAAGCGTTCGAGCTCCTGGATGAGGATGGCGACGGGGTGGTGACCTCGGATGAATTCGCCGAGGGCCTGCGCGGTCAGTGAGATGGTGCGTGGCGGCGTTGAACTCGGATTCGCGCTGGCCCGCCGGCTATTGACGATGCGCAACAGCGAATTGCGCGACGCGATAGATGCAAGCGCCGAGCGCCGCCGCCACAATCCTCGCCGTCTCCGCCCACATTGTCGGGACGGCCAACGCGGTGAACCACACCGCCGCGAAAAAGCCGATGGAGGCGAGGTGAAGAATGAGGATAGTCGCCACCCGTCTTGGACGACTGAGCAGCCAAGCGACGGCGTATAGCGTCCAGATCGCCGTCAGCGTCGCGTAAAACGCCGCAGGATGTTCGATGAACATGAAGAGCGGCAAATAAGTGAAGTAAACGAGGACGTCGACGACGAACTCGCCGCCGCCATACCCATCTGCGTCGCGCGAGCTTCCACGGTAGTAAAACCAGCTCGCCGTGATCACGCCGAACGCGATGACCAGGCGCGCGAACTGCTGGGTCTGCGCTGCGCTTTCGAACACGCGCAGCGTGGCGATGTCGGCGCGCATCTCGTAAAGACCGAACTCGAAGCCTGCGCCGATCGCCACGGCGAACAGGATGTCAATGATGTCGACGCCGCGCGGCGCTGACTTCTGGACCATTTGCGACCTCTCCGGCGCGGCGCGCCGAATGCGTGCTAGAACACGTTGCGCTGCGTGCTGGCGAAAGAACAACTCATGAGCTGGATCGATACCATCAGTCCGAAAAATGCAGAACACGCGCTCGCCACGCTCTATGCCCGCGTTCGCGCACCGGACGGCCATGTGGACAATATTCTGCAGGCCCACAGCCTGCGCCCGCACACGCTTGAGGGCCATATGGCGCTCTACAAGGCGGTGCTGCACCACTTCCGAAACACTCTGTCCAAAGCCTATCTCGAAACTATCGGCGTCTATGTCAGCCTGCTCAATGGGTGCGATTATTGTGTGCGCCACCACGCCGCGGGTCTCGAAAGGCTTTTGAACGATGAAGCGCGTTTCGATGAGATCATGAGCGCGCTGCGCGCGGGCGAACCGGTACGAGCTTTTGATCGCCGAGCGCGCGCGGGTCTCGACTATGTCCGCAAGCTCGCTCTGGCGCCCTCCGACATCGGACAAAGCGATATCGAAATCCTTCGCGACGCCGGCTTCGAGGACGGCGAGATTCTGGAAATCAATCAGGTAACGTCCTATTTTTGCTACGCCAACCGCACCGTGCTTGGTCTTGGCGTGAGCATTGACGGCGAGACGCTCGGATTGTCGCCGAATGCATCCGATAATCCTGACGATTGGGGACACAGATGAGCGTCGACTTGGACGCTGCGCGCCATGCCGGTTTGCTCGCTCACAGCCCGGACGGCTCTGCGCTGGCCTATCTCGAGTTTTGTCATCGCGGCGCTGACAGGCTCGGCGCCCATCTTCATCCCGACATCACGCTCGACTTCATCGCCATGGGGCGTTCGATGCCGCATTGGGACGCCGGCGACATCGCGCCTATCCGCGAAATTCTGGCGCGCAGCATTGAGCGCCTGGCGGCGGCGGGCGCGGACTTCTTCTTTTGTCCCGACAACACCGCCCATATCGCGCTTGAGGCTGAGGGCGCGCCGTTCGCGCTGCCGGGGCTGCACATCGCCGACATCGTCGCTGAGACCGCAGCGCGCGAGGGCCGGCGAAAAATCGGTGTCATCGGCACGCGCTACACCATGGACGGGCCGGTCTATCGCCGTGCGCTGGCCGCGCGCAGGCTGGACCACGCCGTGCCGCCGCCGGAGGCGCGCGAGATGATCAATCGCGTCATTTTTGAAGAATTATGCGCGGGCAAGTTCCTGGAGACGTCCCGGCGCGCCTATCTCGATGTGATCGACGAGCTGAAGGCGCAAGGCTGCGACGCCGTCGCGCTCGTCTGCACGGAAATCCCGCTTTTGATCACGCCCGAGATAACAAGCTTGCCAACGCTTGATTCTACGAGGCTTTTAGCTCGCGCGGCGCTTGATGCAGCGCTCGGCGACACGGGCTTGCCGACATGGCGCGGCGGACCGGTTTCAGGCTGAGCGGCGCGCCCGATTCGCCTCCTCAGGAATTGGGGACCGATGTTTGCCCGCGCGCGGCCCCGCTGATAGGAAAGAACCGCTGATTTCTCTTTGATTCGCAGGCGATCGCGCCGCATCAGCGCTTCTCGGGCCGCACGGCCGCAAACCCGCATGAACGCACGTGTCTGACACCATCGATCCTGGACGTCCTGAACGCGACGACGCCACGCCGCCTGTCGCGATCGAAGACGAAATGCGCCGCTCTTATCTCGATTACGCGATGAGCGTGATCGTCTCCCGCGCGATCCCGGATCTGCGCGACGGCCTGAAGCCGGTGCACAGGCGCATTCTCTACGCGATGCAGGAAGGCGGCTACACGCACGACAAGTCCTATAAGAAATGCGCCAATGTCGTCGGCGACGTGATGGGCCGCTATCACCCGCACGGCGACCAGGCGATTTATGATGCGCTCGTGCGCCTGGCGCAGCCATGGTCCATGGGCCTGCCGCTCATGGACGGGCAGGGCAATTTCGGCTCGGTTGACGGCGATCCGCCCGCCGCCATGCGTTACACCGAAGTGCGCATGGACCTGCCGGCCGAAGCGCTGCTCGCCGATATAGACAAGGACACGGTCGACTTCCTGCCGAACTATGACGGCCAGCGCCAGGAGCCGGTGGTTTTGCCGTCGCGCTTTCCCAATCTCCTGGTCAACGGCGCCAGCGGCATCGCCGTCGGCATGGCGACGAACATCCCCCCGCATAATCTGGGTGAAATCGTCGACGCCGCCGTTGCGATGATCGAACGGCCGGAAATCACCATTGAGGAATTGATCGACATTGTTCCGGGGCCGGACTTTCCGACCCATGGGCTGATCGTCGGTCGGTCGGGTTCGCGCTCGGCGCTGATGACGGGCAGGGGCTCGGTCGTCATGCGCGCACGCTGTACGATTGAAGAAGTGCGCTCAGGCCGCAATGCCATCGTGGTTACGGAAATTCCGTACCAGGTGAATAAAGCGGCGATGATCGAAAAGATCGCCGAACTTGTGCGCGACAAGCGCATTGAAGGCATCGCCGAGGTCAACGACCACTCCGACCGCGACGGCATGCGCGTCGTCATCGAGCTCAAGCGCGATGCGGTTCCCGACGTCATTTTGAACCAGCTTTATCGCTTCTCTTCTCTGCAGACGTCTTTCGGCGTCAACATGCTCGCTCTGAATGGCGGCAGGCCGGAGCAGCTCAATCTCAGATCCTTCCTGCAGTCCTTCATCGTCTTTCGCGAAGAAGTCATTGCACGGCGCACCAAGCACGACCTCAAGAAAGCGCGCGACCGTGCGCATGTCTTGGTCGGTCTCGCCTGCGCGGTCGCCAATATCGACGAAATCATCGCCACCATCCGCACCGCGCCCGATCCTGCGACCGCGCGCGAGCGCTTGATGGAGCGCGCCTGGCCGGCGAAGGATATGGCCTCTCTGATCGCGCTCGTCGCCGATCCACGCTCGACGCTGAGCGATGCGGGCGACATGCAGCTGACGGACGAACAGGCCCGCGCCATTCTCGCGTTGCAGCTCCAACGCCTGACCGCGCTCGGCCGCGACGAAATTGGCGATGAAGCCAAAGGGCTCGCCGAAAAGATCAAGGACTATCTCGACATTTTGCGCTCGCGCCCGCGGGTGATGGAAATCATCACCAATGAGTTGCTCGAGATCAAAGAGAAGTTCGCGGTGCCGCGGCGCTCGCAGATCACCGATGACGAGCTTGAAATCGACGATGAGAGCCTGATCGCGCGCGAGGACATGGTCGTCACCGTCACGCGCGGCGGCTATGTGAAGCGCACCGCGCTCGCCGAATATCGCACGCAGCGTCGGGGCGGACGCGGACGCGCCGGCATGACGATGAAGGCCGAAGACGTCATTACACGCATCTTCGTGGCTTCGACGCACGCTCCGCTCTTGTGCTTCTCTTCGGCCGGCATGGTCTACGCGCTCAAGGTCTGGAAGCTGCCGCTGGGCGATCCGCGCACGCGCGGCAAGGCCTTCGTCAATCTCTTGCCGCTCGCTCAGGATGAGTGGATCACCAGCGTCATGGCGCTGCCGGAGGATGAGGACGAGTGGACCGACATGCACCTGATGTTCGCGACCGGCACAGGTCGGGTGCGACGCAACAAGTTGTCGGATTTCACTCAAATCAACCGCGCCGGCAAGATCGCGATGAAGCTGGACGAGGGCGACCGCATCGTCGGTGTTCAGCTGTGCACGGAAGAAGATGACGTCTTGCTGACGACGCAGCAGGGCATGTGCATCCGCTTCCGCGTCACGGATGTGCGCGTCTTTGCCGGACGGACTTCGACAGGCGTGCGCGGAATGAACCTGGCCAAGGATGACGGCGTCATCTCGATGGCCATTCTGCGCCATGTCGACGTTGAGCCGCCCGAAGCGCGCGCCTACCGCAAGCACGCCGCCGCCATGCGCCGCGCGGCGAGCGGCGAAGCGGCCGAAGGGGCTGAGGACGCAGCGGTCGCCGGCGATGACGCAGAAGAGGGCGGCGACGCTGCGCTGTCGCCCGAACGCATCGCCGAGCTGGGCGCCGCCGAGCAATTCCTCATCACCATCGCGGATGACGGCTTCGGCAAGCGCTCGCTGGCTTATGAATACCGCGTGACGGGTCGCGGCGGCAAAGGCCTCATCGCGCATGATCTCTCGCGCGGCGGCAAGCTTGTCGGCTCGTTCCCGGTTGAGGAAACCGACGAGGTCTTGCTCGTCACCGATGGCGGTCAGCTCATCCGTTCGCCG
>JAUIEH010000209.1 GCA_030428405.1 Alphaproteobacteria bacterium | reverse complement strand
CCGTGCTCGGATGAAAGCAGGTGCGCCAGCTCGTCCATATGCGCTTCGACGAGCTCTTTGAATTTGAACATGACGCGCGCGCGCCGCTGCGGATTGACCAGCGCCCAGGAGGCTTGCGCCTTGACGGCGGCGGCCACGGCGGCGTCGACTTCACCCTGCGTCGCGAACTGCACGCGCGCTTGCGCCTTGCCCGTGCACGGGTCGAACACCTCGCCCCATTTCCCGCTCGAGCCGGGCTTGGACGCGCCATTGATGAAGTGGTGAATGTCGCGCAGATCGGCTGCGGCGGCGACGTCGGCCATGGGGCGTTCTCCCTGATGACTTTTATTGGCGGAGCGCCATGCGCCCCTTGCCTGGGAGATACGCCCCGCGCCACGCCATGTCGAGGCGCGCGCAATGAGAAGCGCCGCCCGGCGGGAACCGGGCGGCGCGGATGTCGCCAGATGTTGACGGATGCGCGAGGCGCTTATTCCGGCTTGCGGAAACGCAGCACGAACTGATCGGTCCGGCCACGAATTTGCGGCGCGAACACGCTGATTGAGAGGTCGTCCTCGGGATTGGCCAGGAAATCGGCATCGCCTTCGAGAACGAAACCCGCCGTCTCGGCCATTTCAATGATGATCGCCGGATCGATGCGGTGGAGTGTGTGGCCGGTCTCCGACGACGAGCCCGCGAGCGCGCTGTGGTCGATGGCGAGGAACGCACCGCCTGGACGCAGGATGCGGTAGACCTCCGCAAAGCTCGCCGCCGGGTCGCCCAGGTCTGAGCCGTCTTCGGGCCGGAAGAACGGCTCGTGCGGACCCTGAATCCATGTTGCGACATCGACGGAGCCGTCTTCGGCGTCGAGTTCGTCAAAGACTGAAATCGACTGGCGCACATTGCCAAGCCGGTCATCGGCCAGGCGCGCGTCGAGCACGTCCTGAACATATTGCAGGAAGCCTTGCGGATTCTGCATGACGACCGCGCCATCCGGACCGACGAGGTGGGAATAAAGTTCGGTCCAGTAACCGCCGCCCGCTTCTATCTCGAACACGGTGTCGCCGGCGTCGATTTCCGAGAATAAGAGCGTTTCACGCGCGCGCCGGCGTTCGTCGCTTTCGGCGTCGCCCGCAAAGCGATCCGGATTCGCGAGTGCGGCGTCGACCGCAGCGATTTCAGCCGCGGCGTCGGCGCGCGCGGCCTCGTCAGCGGCTTCGCGGTCGACATGGCTGCATGCAGCAGCGCCGAGAGCGAGCGCACAAGCGAGACCGATGGCCGGGATGGCGTGTCGAGACATGTTCTTCGTCCTCCCCAGGACATTCACCATTATTGGTTGTTAGAGACGGCCGGACCACGCGACGCGTCGAGCTGCAAGAGTTCTACGACAGCAGATACGCGACGAACCGCTTTCGCCCGCTCAAAACGGCTTCAAGCCGTCCGGCATCATGCCCGCGAGCGGCCCCGCAACGGCCGCCATTTTTTCCTGCACGGCCGCATCGGCCTTGCGCTTGGCGTCGTTGAAGGCTGCGAGGATGAGGTCCTCAAGCACTTCGACTTCTTCGGGATTGATCAGGCTCGGATCGATGGCGAGCCGGCGCATTTCGCCTTTGCCCGTCAGCGTCACTTTGACCAGCCCCGCGCCGGAGGCGCCTTCGACCTCCATCTCGGCGATTTCGGCCTGGGCCTGGTTCATCTTCTCCTGCATTTCCTTGGCCTGCTTCATCAGGCCCGAGAGATCCTTCACGCCTCATCCTCTCCTTCGACCGGTTTGCGCTGGACGCGCACATCAGCGATTTCCGCGCCTGGCCACAGCTCCAGCGCGGCTTTGACCGCATCCGACTGCGCGGCCTGCTCGAACAATTCGCGCCGCTCACGCATGCGGGTTTCGCTCAGCGTTTCGCCGCCTTTCGCGTTCTTATCCGCCATGACCAGCCAGCGCGCGCCCGTCCAGTCCTGCAGCGCGGCCGAAAGCGTCTGGCCCAGATTGACCGGCGCGCCGTCGGCGGGCTGGTAGACGATCTTGCCCTGCTCGAAACTCACGGGACGGACGAAACGCTCGACATCGGATTTCAGGAGGAAATCGCGCTCAGCCTCCGCGCGTGCTGCGACGTCGGCGATCGACTGAAACAGAGCCTCTCCGTCATGATGCGCGCTGGGCGCATCTTCCGCGGCGTCCTCTATTTCGGGCTCGGGCGCATCATCGGGCTCGTCCTGCGGACGGGGCGCAGCAGCCGCGCCGCCGCCGCTGCGCGCGGCGGACTTGGCCCGGCCTCCGCCTCCGCCGCCGGAGCCTGATTGTTCGTTATCGGAAGAAACCGGTTCCGCCCCCGCGGACCGGCCGCTCAAAATGCGCGCGGCTTCCTCCGGCGACGGCAGTTCGGCGGCTACCGCGATGCGCAAGATGGCCATCTCGGCGGCGGCCAGAGGGTCCGGCGCAAGCCTTGTTTCGTCATGCGCCTTCAGCAGCATCTGCCAGACGCGGGTCAGCTCGGCCATCGAGGCGTCTTCCGCACAGGCGCGCACGCGTGCGATGTGGTCTGCGGCGTCGGTGAAGCCCGCCTGCTCGCCCAGCGCCTTGGCGCGCGTGACGTCATGGCAGTGGTCGAGAAGGTCCCGCATAACGGTGACGGAATCCGCGCCGGCGTCATGCTGGGATTTCAGTTCGCTCAGCGCGCGCGCCCTATCGCCGGTCAGCGCGGCCTCGAACAAATCGAACGTACGTGCACGATCGGCGAGCCCGAGCATGTCGCGAATTTCCGCCGCCGTGACGCCGCCCGTCTCGGCCTGAACGATCGCCTGGTCGAGGATCGACAAGGCGTCGCGCACCGAGCCTTCCGCCGCGCGCACGATGAGCTTCAACCCATCGGCGTCGACCGTTGCGCCTTCCTTTGCGCACACGCCCGCGAGATGAGCTTCTAGCACGTCCGGCTCGATGCGTTTCAAGTCGAAGCGCTGGCAGCGCGAAAGCACCGTCACCGGCACTTTGCGGATTTCGGTCGTGGCGAAGATGAACTTGGCGTGCGCGGGCGGCTCTTCGAGCGTCTTCAAAAGCGCGTTGAACGCCTTGGCCGAGAGCATGTGAATTTCGTCGAGTATGTAGACGCGGTAGCGCGCGCTCAGCGGCGCATAGCGCACGCCGTCCAACAGCTCCTTCATATCGTCGATGCCGGTGCGCGAGGCGGCGTCCATCTCGATGACGTCGGGATGAACCGAGCGCATGATCTCATCGCAATGCACGCCCCGCGTCTCCAGATCGACGGAGGGGCCCTGGACCTCATCGGTTTCGTAGTTCAGCGCGCGCGCGATCAGCCGCGCGGTCGTTGTCTTGCCCACCCCGCGCACGCCCGTAAGCATGAAGGCGTGCGCGATCCGGCCCGTTGAAAAGGCGTTCTTCAACGTGCGCACCATCGCATCCTGGCCGATCAGATCGGCGAAGGTCTGCGGGCGATATTTCCGGGCGAGAACCTGATATTCAGAGGCGCTGTCTGCCATGGCCGCGGATTATAAACGCGCACGCGCCATCACGCGAGCCGTTGCGCTACCGACACACCGACCAGCGGCCCATGTCGAAGTGGAAATGATCGGCGTGCGCGTCGTTGTAGTCCGGTCCGAGCACCGTCGTGAACGCCCCGCAGGCGCCGTCATGGACTTCGCGCAGAAACGCCGCCGCCTCGCCCTCGCCATCCCATCCGCTGCGCACCGAGATGCGGCGGCCATCGGCGAGCACGAAGCCGGAAATGTCTATGGCGTTGGCGGTTGCGTGCTCCGAAAACCGGCCCGATGCGCGCCCGTAAAGCCGCCGGCAGGAATAGCTGCCGAAGGTCTCAATCCGCGCCAGCGGGCTGCCCAATATCTCCTCGGCGGCGGGCAGCGCGACATGGCGCTCCCAGATCGCCAGCGCAGCCGTCAACGGACAGGTCAGACGCACCGGCGCCGAGTACGGAACCGCTGAACGCTGCAAGGCGAGCGCGTCATAAAAGCCGCAATTTTCGCCCGGCTCCGACTGAGGCACACGGGAATACTCAATTTCGCCGCGATCGAGTGTTGCAAAACAGGCCTCGCCGTCGCCGGCGAGCGCGCGTGTTTTGGCTTGCGTCGTCATCCCGATGGGATGGGCGATCTCCAGCGGCGCCCAAAAGAGATGCTGCGGCGGCACGAGCGCATCGACGAGTGCAAAGGCGCCGAACGCGATGAGGCCCAGCGCCGTCGTCCAGAGCGGAAAGGCGAGCGCGTCGCGCACGCTCTTTGCGCCGCGCCCGATCGCCTGTGCTGCTGCGGACGCATGATGTCGAAATGCTGCAAAATTCACATTCGCGGAATTAGGCGAGCGACAAGCCGGTTCAATCGGCTCACGCGGAGTTGACTGCGCCGCGCAACGCCGCGTCGGTCAGCGCTAGGCCGCCGGCAGGCTGCGGATCCATTGCGAGAACAGCCATTTCTCGCCCGTCGTGGGCGGTGCGCCGATATGCAGCGTGCGCCGGTCGGGCTCGCCTTGCGGGCTCGCATTGACGAACAACACGGCGTCGCCGGCGTCGCCCTTATGTGAAAGCGAGAGGCGCGGAAACGTGGTCTCGCCGCCTTCGTAGTCATCATTCAAATAGATGAGGAACGTCACTTCCCTCTGCCCACGGAGTGAAAGCTCCTGCTGATAGCCCGGCTCGGTCGGGTCGAGGAAATCATAATGCTCCGCAAACGTCTCACCAGGCGCATAGTGCAAGACCTTGGGCGCTTCCATCGCCGCTTGCGGCCGGCCGGTGACGGCGGCGATGCGCTCGCGCAGAACAAAGGTCAAAGGGCCGGCCACATCGACATTGAGATCGCAATGGGAGTTCGTGCGCCGGTTATCGACGGCATCCCCGCCGGTCTCGCGGTCGTAAATCGTGGCGCGCTGCATATGCGGCGAGGTTTGCGCTTGCAGGCAGGCGCACGCCTCCGGCGTCACGAATTTCTCGAGCGCCACGATTTTCGGCGAGGGGCTAAGCGTTTGCGGCCGCGGAGCCGCGCGCCAGGCTTCCATGTCGATCTGCCCGCGCAGCTCGGCCCAATCCTCGCTCGGTGAAGACGCAGCGTCCGGACCGGCCGCGAGCGCGCCCAGCTCCTGGCGCGCGCGCGTCGAACCCAACTCGGCTGCACGCTGCAAACGGTCAAATGCCGCCTTCCAGCTCGGCGTCCGCCCGGCGCCCGCCGCCGCCAGCGCCGCGGTGACGAAAGCCGCCTCGCCGTCTCCGCCGCGCGCGGCCCGCTCGACCAGCTCAACGCCGCGCTTGAGATTTTGCGGAACATTCCGGGCAAGGATGTAATTCAGGCCGAGCGTGCGCGCAGCATCAAGATCGCCGGCGCGCACGTCATCTTCGAGCGCCTTGATGGCGGGATCGACCGGCATCGGCGCCGCCGGCGGCGCGGATGCGCCTGCGCCGCCGCAGCACTTTTTGTATTTCTTGCCGCCGCCGCAGGGGCACGGATCGTTGCGGCCCGGCCCGCTCACGGCGCCGTCCGGACCGCCGCCACGCTCAGCCTCATTCCTCCGGAACGCCCGCTTCAAACAGCGCCATCGCGCCGACGACGCTGGCCTCGACGCCGGAAATCACGGCCGGCTCCGGGCTGATGCGGAAAAACGGCGAGTGATGGGAAGGCGCATCTTCAAGCTCGCCCTCCGGGGTTCCTCCGACGACGAAGTAAACGCCGCGCACGCCC
>JAUIEH010000208.1 GCA_030428405.1 Alphaproteobacteria bacterium | reverse complement strand
CGCGCATCACGCAGCGTCAGCGAGATAAGCCGTTCCGAGCCGATGGCGCCGGCATTGTCGCCGCCAATGACCTCGCTCGGCAGCGTGTCCAGCGTGATCGGCTCTTCGGCCGCGCCGCCCGCCAGAATGAGCAGGCGCTCTACGACATTGCGCAATTGGCGGACATTGCCCGGCCAGTCATGGGCTTGCAGCGCAGCCATCGCGTCCGGACCGATCGTGCGCAGCGGCAGGCCGGAGGTGCGCCCGATGCGCTCGATGAAATAGCCGACGAGATAAGGAATGTCCTCGCGGCGCTTGGACAAAGGCGGCACGTCGATCGGAACGACATTGAGGCGGTGATAGAGATCCTCGCGGAAGCGGCCGGCCGCGATTTCATCGCTCAGATCCTTTGAGGACGAGGAAATCACCCGTACATCGACCTGAACGTCGCCCGAGCCGCCGAGCCGGCGGAAGCGCTGCTCGACCAGCAGGCGCAGGATCTTCGACTGGGTCTCCAGCGGCATGTCTGCGACTTCGTCGAGAAACAGCGTGCCGAGATGGGCCTGTTCGAACAGGCCAGGCTTTTTGACGGCGCCGTGTTCGTCTTCCTCGCCGAACATTTCCGTTTCAACGCGCTCAGGCGAAATCGCTGCGGCGTTGACGGCCACGAAGCGGCCCTCGCGGCGCGGCGAGGCGTCATGGATCAGCCGGGCGACAATCTCCTTGCCCGAGCCGGGCGCGCCGCGAATGAGCACGCGGCTATTGGTCGGCGCGACCTTGGAAACGGTCTGACGCACATGCTGCATCACCGTGGAATCGCCGACGAGTTCGAGGTCGCTGCCGGTGTGCTTGCGCAACTCGGCGACCTCGCGCCGCAGCCGGCTTGCTTCCAGCGCCATCTGCACCGTGTGCAGAAGGCGGTCCGAGTTGAACGGCTTCTCGAGAAAGTCGTAGGCGCCCTTGCGAATGGCGGAGACGGCGGTTTCGACCGTTCCGTGACCGGAAATGATGATGACGGGCAGGTCGGGATCGATCTTCTTGAACTCGTCGAGCAGCTCTATGCCGTCGAGCCGGCTGCCGCGCAGCCAGACGTCGAGAATGATGAGCGAGGGCTTGCGCTCGCGCACGGCCGACATGGCGCTGTCGCTGTCGGCGGCGCCGCGCACATGGTGGCCTTCATCCTCGAGATGCCCGGCGATCAGATCACGAATGTCGAGTTCGTCGTCGACCACCAAAATGTCGTGGGCCATCAGGCTGTCCTCTTATTGGTCGTGCCAGTCTTGTTGGTCATGCCAGTCTTCTTGTTCATGCGAGCCCGCCCCCGGCGGCCGCGCCGGCGCTGGAGGTTTCGGGACGGGAGACTTCAGTCGGCAACACCAGGCGCACGAGCGCGCCGCGTTCGCCGTCATGGCGGTCGCCGAGTTCCAACCGGCCGTGATGGTCCTCCATCACCCGGCGGACGATGGCGAGACCGAGACCGGTGCCCTTCTCGCGCGTCGTCATATAAGGCTCGACCAAACGGTCGCGATCGGTCATCGGCCAGCCGAGACCATTATCCGCAACCTCGATCACGGCCGCGCCGTCGCGCACGCTGAGCGTCGTCTCTACGCTCCAGTCGCCGCCCTTGCCGCCCGGGTCTTCTGATTCAATCAGTCCCATGACGGCCTCGGCCGCGTTCTTGACGATATTGGCCAGGGCCTGCGCAATCAAACGCTCGTCGCAATTCACGATCACCGGGCCATCGGGCACGTGAGCTTCGAACTCGATGTCCGGGCTGGCGACGCGCTGAGCGAACACGGTCGAGCGCACGACCTCGGTCAGGTCCACGGACTCTATCTTCGGCTCGGGCATGCGCGCGAAGGAGGAAAACTCATCGATCATGCGGCGGATGTCGCTGACCTGGCGCACGATCGTGTCGGTGCAGCGATCGAACACTTCGATGTCGGATTGAATCTCATTTTTATATTTGCGGCGCAGACGCTCGGCGGAAAGCTGGATCGGCGTCAGCGGGTTTTTGATTTCATGCGCGATGCGGCGCGCGACATCGCGCCAGGCTGCGGAGCGCTGTGCGGAGACGAGCCGCGTGATGTCGTCAAACGTGACGACGACCGCGCCCGAGCCGTCTTTGGCGGCGCCGGCGCGCACGTTCAAATTCAACGACCGCCCGCCGCGCTCGATCTCGACTTCGGCGGCCACGACGCGGCGCGAGGCGCGCGCTTCCTGCACGAGGCCGGCGAATTCGGGCAACACGACCAGCGCCTCACGGCCGACCAGTTCGCGATCGGATTCCTGATCGAGCAGGGCGAGCGCGGAGCGATTGACGATTGTGACGAGCCCGGAGGAATCCACGCCGATGACGCCCGCCGTGACGCCGGCGAGCACGGCCTCGGTGAACTGACGCCGGCGCTCCGCCACCTCGCTGGCCTCGATCAGATCGGCGCGCTGGGATTTGAGCTGGCCTGTCATTTCGTTGAAGGCGCGGCCGAGCATGGCGATTTCATCGCGGCGCTCGTCGAAGAACACGCGCGCTTCCAGATCGCCGTCGCGCACGCGCTCAGCCGCGCGCACCAGCCGACCGATCGGGGCCACGAAACGGTTGGCCGCATTCAGGCCGAACCAGGCCGCGCCCAGCGCCACGAGCATCGCCCATTGGGTATAAATCAGGACAAGGAGCAGGCGCAGTCGGTTCTGCTCGTCATCGGCCGCTCGATAGGAGACCACCGCCTCCTCCGCGCTGGTCAGCTGCGGCATCAGCCCGTCGCCAAGCTCACGCACGACATAGATGAAGGCGTCGTCATAAGCGGCCAGGCGGAAGAGCACCCGGATGCGGCCGTCGTCGCGATCGACCGACAGCGCCATCTCGCCGTCCTGCGCATCGGCATAACTCGCGCGCGACGGCGTTTCGAACGAGGCCGCGCCATCAAGCTCGGCGCGCGCGAGGATCGCGCCGTCGCCGTCAATGACATAGGCCGCCTCAAAACCGCGCCGCGCCGCCTGCTCGCGCAGATAGCCGACATAGGTGATGCGATTGGTGGCGAGCGCTTCTGCGGCTTCGGACTGATTGAGGTCGCGCGCCATGGCGCGCAGCTGTTCGGCGACGGTGCGGCCCTCGACCGAAAGATAGGTCCGCGCAATGCCCGCGACGCCTTCGACGACGGACTCGATGCGCGGGCTGAACCATTGGTCGATCACGCGCGCAAACACGATGCCGATAATGGCCGCGGAAACCAGCGCCGGCACGACCGCGCCCAGACCGAGAATGGCGACGAAGCGCAAATGCAAGCGCGGCGCAGGCTCGTCGGCCGAGCCGCCTTTCGCCAGGCGCCGCAGCCGGTATGCCAAAGCGCCCGCAAGCGCCAGAAGCAGAGCCAGATTGACGGCGGATGCGAGCAGGATCGCCGTGTTGGCGTGTGCGGGAATGTCGCCGCCGGTGAGAACGCGCGCTGAGATGACCGCCACGCCCAGAAACGCGGCCACGAACGCCAGCGAAAACGCGGTAGGACGCAATGCGCGCGCGCCGATCAGGCTGCGCAATTGCCGCAATCCGCGGCGGATTCCAACGCGCGTCAATCGGACGGTGCGTCCTGCGAGACTCATGCGAACTCCGGCCCTGAGGCGCGCGATCCTGACGAGGCGCGTGCTCAAATGCAACAATGCTGTGTTGTGAAAAGCGCAGTTGAGCGGAGACCCTTACGCCGCCTCGCTCAGCGCCTGTGTAAACGCGGCGCGCAGCGCCGCCTCGACCGCGCCGGGCTCTTCCATCCGGCAGATTTGAGAGGCCGTCTTCTTGCGCTCCGCCCGCTCCGTCTCGCACGCATTTTCGACGAGATACCAGGCGACATGCTTGCGGAACATGCGCACGCCGAGCGAGGCTCCATAGAGCGTGCAGCTTTCATCCAGCTGCCGGGCGGCGATTTCTGCGATATCGGCGGGTGCGGGCGCGCAGAAACCGACCTCGCCGAATACCGCGCTCGCAATTTCCGTCGGCAGCCAGGGCCGGCCTTGCGCGCCGCGACCGACCATCACGCCGGCGGCGCCAGACTGCGCCAATGCTTCGCGCGCATCATCAACGCAGCAAATATCGCCATTCACGACGACCGGCGCGGAAACCGTCTCGACGACATTGCGCACGGCGCGCCAATCGGCCTGGCCCTTGAAAAACTCCTGGCGCGTGCGGCCATGGACGGTGAAGGCCTGCACGCCTGCTTCTTCGGCGCGTCGCGCGAGTTCCGGGGCGTTCATCGCCTCGCGGTCCCAGCCCAGGCGCATTTTGAGCGTCACCGGCGCATCGCTCGCCGCGACCGTCGCCTCGATCAGCGTCAGCGCGTGGTCGAGATCGCGCATCAAGGCCGAGCCCGAGGCGCCGCTGGTCACGTGTTTGGACGGGCAGCCCATATTGATGTCGATGATGTCGGCGCCGTTGTCGCGGGCGATTTTGGCCGCCTCGCCCATCCATTTGGCTTCACGCCCGGCGAGCTGGATGACAAGCGGGGCGATCCGCCCTGCCCCGGCTGCGCGGCGTTCGACGTCGCGCCGACCACGCACCAGCACTTCGCTCGCAACCATCTCTGAAACGACCATCGGCGCGCCAAGACGGTGCGCGGCCAGCCGGAACGGCAGGTCGGTCACGCCCGACATGGGCGCGAGCACGACAGGGTGCTTGAGCGTGATATCGCCGATCCGCATGGTCATGGGCTCGACAGGCCTCGTTTGGCTCTCATAGTCAAGGCCGCACGAGGCCCGAGTCGCAGGAGCGCGCATGCCGGACATAGCAGTCGCAATCGTAGCGGCGGGACGCGGCGCGCGCGCAGGCGGCGATGCGCCAAAGCAGTTTCGCTTGCTTGGCGGCAAGCCCGTCCTGCGCTGGTCGCTCGAAACTTTCGCGGCGCGCGACGACGTCTCGCGCATCATCGTGGCCATTCCGGATGGCGAGGAAGAACGGTTCCACGCCGCCGCCAGCGGTCTTGATGCGGATATTCGCTCCATCAGCGGCGGCGCTTCCCGAACCGCATCGACGCGCGCCTGCCTGGAAGCGCTCTACGCGGACAACACGCCGGACATCGTTCTCATCCATGACGCCGCGCGCCCGTTCGTTTCTGACGAGCTTATAGACAGGCTCATCGCCGCTCTGGCCGATCATGATGGCGCAGCGCCTGCTCTGCGTCCGGACGATGCGCTCAAAGGCCTGAGCGAGAACGGCGCGCTTGGCGGCGACATCGATCGCGACGGCGTGCGCGCGGTTCAGACCCCGCAGGCCTTCCGTTTTCGCGAGCTCTTAAACGCCTTCCGCACTTTGCCGCCGGACGCTGATTTGCCGGATGAAGTCGCCGTCTTCGCCAGAGCGAGGCGCGTGACATTCGGCGTCCCGGGCGAGGCCCGGAACTTCAAACTCACCCATCCAGACGATTTCGCGCGCGCCGAGGCGCTGCTGGCCGACGCCATCGACGCCGCCGCTCCCTCCCCCGGCATGACGACGACAGGCTCCGGCTTTGACGCGCATAGACTGGTTGGGGGCGACAAGCTCTATCTCTGCGGCGTTGAAATTGAGGGGGCGCTCACGCTTTCGGGCCATTCAGACGCCGATGTCGGGCTGCACGCGGTCACCGACGCTCTGCTCGGCGCCATTGGCGAGGGCGATATCGGCCAGCACTTCCCGCCCTCCGATCCGCAGTGGAAAGGCGCGGCCTCCTCGCAATTCGTCCGTCAT
>JAUIEH010000207.1 GCA_030428405.1 Alphaproteobacteria bacterium | reverse complement strand
GAAAAGCCGGGTGGAAGATCGGCAGCGCAGAGATCGCATCCCCGCTTTCATCGCCCTTGGCGTCCTTAACCGCGTAGCGCGACCAGTTTCCGCGCAGACGCATTATGCCCTGACGCGCGTTCAACAACGCCTGAGCCGAGACGCCGCCCGCCAGAACGATGAGCTTTGGCTGTTTGAGCGCGATGTGTCGCTCAATGAAGGGCAAAGAGAGCGCCACTTCTTCCTGGTTCGGTGCGCGGTTTCCGGGCGGGCGCCAATTGACGATGTTGGTGATGTAAAGCTCGGCCTGATCGCTCATGTCGATCGCTGCGAACATGGCGTCGAGCAATTTGCCGGAGCGTCCGACAAAGGGCAGGCCCTGAGCGTCTTCGTCGCGGCCCGGACCTTCGCCGATCACCATGACAGGCGCGTCGTCCGCGCCGCGCGCGAAGACCATATTGCGCGCGCTTTCGCGCAAAGGGTGGCCTGTGAACGCTTCCGCCGCCGCTTTGAGCTCCGCCAGAGAATTGCAGGCCGCGACCGCCTTGCGCGCATCTTCAACACCGGCTTGTTGAGGCGGCGCGGCAGGCGCTGCGGCGGGGGCGGGCTTTTTGCGCGCCGGCTCGTTCGTCCGGCTCGGGCGGACGCGGTCGGCGAAGCTGCGCTGCTGGGGCGAGGGCTTGGCGCGCGCGGCGTCCTTCGCGCTGCGCGCGCTGGGCAGCGGCGCGGGCACGTCGACGCCGGCGGCGCGCCACCACGCGAGAAGCGATTCAGCGGCGTCGCGATGAGCGCGCTGCTCCATCGATTTCCACCCTCTCATCGGTCAATCTGCGGGGGCTGGCGTCAAGCGCCGGGCGCGGCCATCTTACGCGCTCCCTTCACCTGCGTCTAAACCGGCGCAGATCAGGCCTACACGCCTTCCGCTACGATGCAATATGGAGCGGTCCTCAATGAGCGACGCCGAGTACGAAACCGAAAGCATGGAATATGACGTCGCGATTGTCGGCGCCGGCCCGGCGGGCCTGGCGGCCGCAATCCGGCTGCGTCAGCGCGCTGAAGAGGCGGGGTCCGATCTCTCCGTCGTCGTCCTCGAAAAGGGTTCCGAAGTCGGCGCGCATATTCTGTCCGGCGCTGTCATCGACCCCAAAGGCATTAACGAACTCATTCCCGACTGGAAGGAGCGCGGCGCCCCGCTCGAAACCGAAGTGGTGAGCGACCGCTTCCTGCGCCTTGGCCCGTCGGGCGCGATCAGCCTGCCGATGTTCTTGATGCCGCCGCTGATGAGCAATCACGGCTGTTACATCGCCTCGCTCGGCAATGTCTGTCGCTGGCTCGCCGAGCAGGCCGAAGCCGTGGGCGTGGAGATTTTTCCGGGCTTCGCCGCTTCAGAAGTTCTGTACGACGCCGATGGCGCCGTGCGCGGCGTCAAGATTGGCGACATGGGCGTCAGTCGCGAAGGCGCGCCCAAAGACGGCATGTTCACGCCCGGCATCGAGATCCACGCCAAGTATACGTTGATCGCCGAGGGCGCGCGAGGCTCGCTCGCCAAGGGGCTTATCGACAAATTCGATCTCGGCGCTGGCCGCGAGCCGCAGAAATTCGGCATCGGCCTTAAAGAACTTTGGCGCGTGCGCGACGAGGTGTTCAAGCCCGGCGCGGTGACCCACACGATGGGTTGGCCGCTCGACGACAAAACCGGCGGCGGTTCGTTCATGTACCATTTCGGCGACAATCAGGTCGCCATCGGTTTCGTGGTCCACCTCAACTACAAGAACCCGTATATTTCTCCGTATCAGGAGTTCCAACGCTTCAAGCATCATCCGGAAATCGAGCCCGTGCTCGAGGGCGGCGAACGCGTCGCCTATGGCGCGCGCGCCATCACTGAGGGCGGCTTGCAATCCATCCCTGAGCTGACATTCCCAGGCGGCGCCTTGATCGGCTGCTCGGCGGGCTTCGTGAACGTGCCGCGCATCAAAGGCAGCCACAACGCCGTGAAGACCGGCATGATGGCGGCGGATGCGGCCTTCGATGCGATTGCGGCCGGCCGGCAAGGCGACCGGCTCGACGGCTATAGCGAGGCCTGGGAGCAGAGCTGGGCGCGCAAGGAGCTGCGCCTTGTGCGCAACGCCAAGCCGCTCTGGACGCGTTTCGGCACCAATTTCGGCATCATGCTCGGCGGCTTCGACATGTGGACGACGACGCTGTTGGGAGGGTTTTCGTTCTTCGGAACGCTCAGCCACAAAGGCGCGGACTATGAAGCGCTCAAGCCGGCGTCCAACTTCACCCCAATTGATTATCCCAAGCCGGACGGCGTGATCAGTTTCGACAAGCTGACCAATGTGTCCTACTCGGCGACCAATCACGAGGAAGACCAGCCGGTGCATCTGAAGGTCTTGAACGACGAGTTGCAAAAGGCGAGCGAGCTTGGCGTGTTCGACGGACCCTCAGCGCGCTATTGCCCGGCCGGCGTTTATGAATGGGTTGATGACGGGCAGGGCGGCGAACGCTTTCAGATCAATGCTCAGAACTGCGTTCACTGCAAAACCTGCGACATCAAGGATCCCAACCAGAACATCAATTGGACGACGCCGGAGGGCGGCGGCGGGCCCAACTATCCGAATATGTGAGACGCGCGCGCATGCGCGCTGCATTTCCCGCAAGGCGCGCGGTTACGCGCTCTTGCGTGCGCCCGACAAGAAAAGGACGATGGCGGCCATGACATTCAAACGCATCGTTCTGAGCGTGCTCGGGCTCGCAGCCACCGGCGTCATGGCGAGTTCGTGTGCGACGTCCGCCGCGCCTGTCGGCGGCGCCAATTCGAACGCGAACGTCTATGGCGCGTTTCTGGCGGCGCGCTATGCCGGCGTCAGCCGCGACGGCGATGCGGCGGCGGCTTATTATCAGACGGCGCTTCGACGCGATCCCGGCAATGAATATCTGATCGAGCGCGCCTTCACGAGCGCGCTGGCGAGCGGGGACATGGCGACCGCGGCCGATCTTGCTGAGCCGGCGCTGAATGTTTCGCCTGCGGATCGTCTTGCGCGCGTGCTGCTGGCCTCGCGCGAGTTGCGCAATAATCGCTATGAGCGTGCGCAATCCTATCTCGTCGGCCATGACCTTGGCGCGTTCAACCGCGTCGTCGGCGCTTTGGTGCTCGCGTGGGCGCATGAAGGCGCGGGCGAGACGGATGAAGCGCTCGCCGCGCTCGATGCGCCGGAGGACGCCCCGGTTCTCGGCCATCTTATGACCCTGCACCGCGCATTGATCCTGGACCGCGCGGGCCGCGCCGATGAGGCGGAACTGCTCTACATGCAGGCGCTGGAGTCCGGCCTGCTGCGCTCGGTCGTCGTGGATGCGCTTGGCCGCCGGCTTGAGCGCGAGGGCCGCCTCACCGAAGCGAGCTATCTTTACCTGAACCAAATCTCGGAGAACGCTGACGACGCCGTCGGCGTCGCCGGCCTGGCGCGCATTGAGCGCGGCGAGCGTCCGCGGCCCTTCGTTGAAACGCCCGCCGAGGGCGCCTCGATGGCGGTGTTCGGGCCGGCCGCGACCCTGGTCGGCAACGAGCATTCCGAACTCGCCGCAGTCTATCTGCGGCTGGCGCTTTATCTCGACGAGGACAATGGCGCGGCGCGCTATCTCCTCGGCGACATCTACACCCGCGCCGGCCTGGAGGAAGAGGCGCACGACATCTTCGCCGCCGCGCCGCTCGGCGACGCCTATTATGCGCCCTCGCAGATCGCCGCCGCCTACACTTTGCTGCGCCGCGATCGCAGCGATGACGCGATCGCCGCTCTGGAGACGCTTGCTTCGCGTACGGATGACCGCGCCGCATCGCTGGCCCTTGGCGACGCCTATCGCGCTGACGAACGCTATGCCGACGCCGAGCGCGTCTTCGATGATCTGATCAATGGGATCGAGGGCGAACCCGAAGCGGACGACTGGCGGCTCTATTATGCACGCGCCATTAGCCGCGAGCGTCTGGATCGCTGGGACGAAGCGGAGGCGGACTTTTTCCGGGCGCTGGAACTTTCACCCGAGCAGCCCGGTGTTCTCAACTATCTCGGCTATAGCTGGGTCGATCGCGGCGAGCGCCTGGAGCAGGCCTTCGACATGATCCGTCGCGCCGTCGAATTGCAGCCTGATGCGGGCTATATCGTCGACAGCCTCGGCTGGGCGCATTACCGGCTGGGCGAGTATGAGGAGGCCGTGCGCCATCTTGAGCGCGCGGTTGAACTCGATCCGCAGGACCCGACCATCAACGACCATCTCGGCGACGCTTATTGGCGCGCCGGCCGCCGCCTTGAAGCCAGCTATCAGTGGACGCGGACATTGTCGCTTGAGCCGGACGACGATTTGCGTGCGGAGCTTGAAGGCAAGCTCACGGCGGGTCTGCCGCCGGAAACTGAAGCGCGCTTCGCCTCCGAACCGTGATCGTCGAGTTCGCGCCGGCCAAGATCAATCTGACGCTTAACGTCACCGGCCGCCGCGACGACGGCTATCACCTCATCGAAAGCCTCGTAGTGTTCGCCGATTTCGGCGACCTCTTGCATCTGCAATTGTCGGATGCACCGCTTTCGCTCGGCTATGAGGGGCCGTTCGCTGACGCGCTCGCCCGTGAAGAACCAGCCTGGGAGACGCTCATTAGGCGCGCCGTTCAGATGACTGGCTGTTCGGCATCCGGCGGCCGCATCCTCGTCGACAAGCACATTCCCGTGGCGGCAGGATTGGGCGGCGGCACAGCCGATGCGGCCGCCGTCTTGCGCGCGGCGCAAACGCTTAGCGCTGTAAGTCGCAACACGGAGCAATTGGCGCAGATCGGCCTCGCGCTCGGCGCCGATGTGCCGGCCTGCGTTCATTCCGAGCCGCTGATCATGCGCGGCGTTGGTGAAAAGATCACCCGTCTGCAGGATTGGCCGGACCTTCCCGCCGTGCTCGTGAACGCGCGTGTCCCAACCGAAACAAGAGCCGTTTTTGAACGATATCGCGCAGAGGGCCGTCCGTTTTCTGCGCCGGTCTTCGACCAAGTGTCTGCATCGTCGTTTGAAGAAGCTCTGGACGTTGTCGGCGCCGGGACCAACGATCTGATTGAGGCAGCGATCGCGACAGCGCCTGACGCAGCGGATACGCTGAACGCGCTGAGCGCATCGCCGGGCGCGCGTCTTGTGCGCATGTCGGGCTCAGGCGCGACATGTTTTGCGCTTTACGAGACTACGGCCGCCGCTGCAGCGGCGGCGGAGACCTTGTCGTCAGCGCGTTCCGAATGGTGGGTGCGCGCCTGCGTGCTGCGAGGCGTGCGCGCGCCGGTTTGACAAGACTTCGGGGCGCGCGCGACACCACCGCCTGCTTGGTTTGCGCGCTTCATGTCGGAACCCACCATGATCGTGAGCATCATCGCTGCATTCATGCTCGCGGCTGCGGCCTCCTTCGTCACAACCTGGCGCGTCGCGGCGTCCGGTCCGATGCAGGCGCCCAATGCGCGCTCGAGCCATCTCGACGCCACGCCGGTTTGCGGCGGCCTTGGCGTCGCGCTCGGATGTGGCGCCGCGCTCTTGATGTTCTTTCTCTGGCGTCCGTTCGCGCTTGAACCGGCGACCTTGCAGGCGCTGGCGGTCATCCTCGCTGCGAGCGGCGCATTGTGCGCGCTCGGCGTGGTCGATGACGTCTTCGATCTCGACGCGCGGCCGAAATTCGCACTGATGGCGCTGATCAGC
>JAUIEH010000206.1 GCA_030428405.1 Alphaproteobacteria bacterium | reverse complement strand
CGGTTCCTTGCTGGCGACGATTGACCGCACCGTTACGGCGCCCGGCGCGCGCGCGCTTGCGGACCGGCTGTCGCGGCCGCTTCTAAGTCCGGATGCGATTGATGAGCGGCTCGACGCGGTCGGCTGGTTCGTGGACGCAACGGGCGCGCGCGCCCGTCGTGGCTCGCTGCGCGATGCGCTGAAGGGGGCGGGCGATCCTGCGCGCGCGCTCTCTCGTCTGATGCTGGGTCGCGGCGGGCCGCGCGATCTCGGCGCACTCGCCGCCGGCCTGCGCACGGCGCAGGCGGTTTGCGACATGCTCGTCAAAGCTGACGCTGAACCGCCTGCGGAGATAAGCGCCTGCCTGGGCGCGCTCGCGGTCGAGGACAAGCCTGAGATGGCCGCTTTCGCGCGGGAGGTCGAAGACACGCTCGATGAAGAACCGCCAGTCTATGCGCGCGATGGCGGGTTTGTGCGAGAGGGCGTGGATGGCTCACTCGATGAAGCGCGCAAGTTGCGCGATGAAAGCAGGCGCATCGTCGCCGGACTGCAAACGAAGTATGCGGAGCTATCGGGCGTTTCCTCGCTGAAAGTGCGGCACAACAATCAGATCGGCTATTTCGTCGAGGTCACCTCGCGCCATGGCGAGAAACTGCTGCAGCCGGACATGGCGCAGACCTTCATCCACCGTCAGACCATGGCGAACGCGTTGCGCTTTTCGACGCAGGAACTCAGCGAGCTCGAATCCAAGATTGCGAGCGCAGGCGAGCGCGCGCTTGCGCGAGAGATGGAGATTTTCAACGCCTTCGTGGCGCGCGCCTCCGAAATGGCCGGCGTCATCAGGGCCGTCTCCAATGGACTCGCCGTGCTCGATTGCGCCTCAGCCCTGGCGGAATGGGCCGAGGAAGCCGGCTGCGTGCGTCCCGAGATCGAGGCGAGCAGCGCATTCGAAATCGAAGCGGCGCGCCATCCCGTCGTCGAGGCGGCCCTTGCGCAGGAAGGCGCAGCCGCCTTCACGCCGAATGACTGTCGGCTCGACGGCGACGGCGAGGACGCGGCGCGCCTGGTGTTCGTCACCGGCCCGAACATGGCGGGCAAGTCGACATTCCTGCGCCAGAACGCGCTCATCGCTTTGTTGGCGCAAGCGGGCAGCTATGTGCCGGCCAAGCGTGCGCGCATCGGCGTGGTCGACCGGTTGTTCAGCCGCGTGGGCGCATCAGATGATCTTTCGCGCGGACGCTCCACCTTCATGGCGGAGATGATCGAAACAGCGGCGATCCTCAATCAGTCCGGCGCGGGCGCACTGGTCATTCTTGATGAGATTGGCCGCGGCACGGCGACTTATGACGGCCTGGCCATCGCATGGGCGACCGCGGAGCATTTGCACGACGTCAATCATTGCCGCGCCTTGTTCGCGACGCATTATCATGAGCTGACTAAATTGGCTGACACTCTGCCGGCTTCGGCCAATGTGTCGCTGCGCGCGAAAGAGTGGAACGGAGAACTCGTGTTTCTGCATGAAGTCGGCGCCGGTCCGGCGGACCGGTCCTATGGCGTCGAGGTCGCACGCCGCGCGGGCCTGCCGCGCGCCGCCGTGGCGCGCGCGCGCGAAGTGCTCAAGACGCTGGAGCAGGGCGCCGGCTCTAAAGAGGCGCTGGACGCGCTGCCCTTGTTCGCGGCGCAGGCCGAACAGCCCGTTTCCTCCGTCAGCGAACCAAGCCCCGTCGACGACGCGCTCGCCGAGATTGATCCCGACGCGCTATCGCCGCGCGAGGCGCTCGACATCGTGTACCGGCTCAAGCAGTTGGCGGATGAGCGGGGATGAGCGCGCATAATTTTCAGCCTCACGGGCCGATTGACGGCGCCGAGCTGCGCGCCTTCCTGACCGAGGCCGCGCGCGCTCATGAGGGCGACGACACTAAAATGCGCGTCGCAGCGACAGCCCTCCTGAAAGAGGCCTACGCCGAGGCGCATGAAAAGATCCGCGAAGAGCTTGAGGGCGGCGCGGGCGGCATCGAGACGGCGCGGCGCTTGTCGCTCGCGGCGGATGAAATCGTCAGTGCACTCTACGATTTCGCGACCACGCATATGCATCGCGCGCGCAATCCGACCGTGGGCGAGCGTTTGGGCGTCTGCGCGGTCGGCGGTTTCGGTCGAGCCGAGCGCGCGCCTTTTTCCGACATCGATTTATTGTTCGTGCACCCCTACAAGCTCACGGCCTGGTCCGAAAGCGTCATTGAGACGATGCTATATGCATTGTGGGACATGGGGCTGAAGGTCGGCCATTCCGTGCGCACGGTGGACGGCGCGATCCGGCTTGCGCGCGAGGACTGGACGGTGCTTACCGCCATGCTCGATGTCCGTCGGGTCGCCGGAGACGCTGAGCTGCCGGTCGAGCTTTTGACCCGGCTCGAAACGGATGCGCTGCAGGGGCGCGCGCGCGAATTCGTCGCCGCCAAGCTGGCCGAGCGCGAAGCTCGCCTCGCAAAGCAGGGCGCCTCGCGCTACATGGTCGAACCGGATGTGAAGGACGGCGCGGGCGGCCAGCGCGATCTGCAGCTTCTCGAGTGGCTCTCGCGCGGCGTGACTTTGGCGCGCGGTGAGGCGGCGACGGTCGCGCGCCTTTTTCACGCTGAAGAGGCGCTGCGCTATGAGAGTGCGGCGGACTTTTTGTGGCGCGTTCGCTGTTTGATGCACTTCACCGCCGGTCGCTCGCAGGAGCGTCTGACATTTGATTTGCAGCCTGAAATTGCGCGCGCCATGGGCTTTGTCGACGACGGCGCGGAAGCCGCTGTTGAACGCTTCATGCGCCGCTATTTCCTGGTCGTACGGGAATCCGGCGCGCTCACCTCGATCCTCTGCGCGAAGCTCGAAACCGAAGAAGCGCGCCGGCCGTCCGGCGGATTTCTGGGCCTCTTTAAAAGCGCGCCCAAGATCGAACCGCTGGAGGACGGCCGCTTCGAGCTCGATTGCGGGCTGGTCGATTTCGCCGGCCAGCGTCTGCCACAGCGCTCGCTCGCCGATATTTTGTCCTTATGCGTTGCAGGCGCCAAGCGCGAAACGGACCTGCATCCTGATGCGCTGAGCGAGATTGCGCGCTCCATCGGCGCTCTGACGGAAGAAGAACGCTCGGCCGCGGAGAATGTCGAAGCGTTCCTTTCAGCGTTCGACGAGCCGGAACATGTCGAGCAAGGCCTGCGGCTGATGAACGAGTCCGGCGTGCTCGGCGCGTTTTTGCCGGAGTTCGGGCGTATCGTCGCGCGTACCCAGTTCAACATGTATCATCACTATACGGTTGATGAGCACATCCTGCGCGTCGTCGGCGCGCTCGCCGATCTGGAGGCGGAGCGCGCGCCGGCCGAGGACGTCGAGTTCGCCAAGCCAATTTTTGATCGCATTCAGAACCGCCGCGCGCTTTATCTTGCCGCGCTGCTCCATGACGTCGGCAAAGGGCTGGGCGACCAGGAAGTTGAGGGCGCCAAGCTGGCGCGGCGCGCGGTCGAACGCTTCGGCTTCGATGAAGCGGAGACGGCCCTGGTCGAATGGCTTGTCGCGCATCATTTGCTGGCCAGCGATGTCGCCCAGCGTCGCGACATTGGCGATCCGCGCACGATGATCGACCTCGTCGAGGAGGTGAAGACGCCGGAGCGGATGCGCCTTTTGACGCTGCTTACGGTCGCCGACATCAGCGGCGTCGGCCCCGGCGTCTGGACGGTGTGGAAGGGCAGGCTGCTTGAGGATCTCCACGAGCTCGCCATCGCGACATTCCATGGCGGCCGCGCCACGATTGAACGCGTGCGCGACGAGCTCGGCAGCCGGGCCAAGTCGGCGCGCCAGGCGGTGGCCGAATCCATTGACGGCGAACTGGCTCAGTTCACGAAGCAATGGTGCGAAGGTCTCGAGGACGCATACTGGCTGGCCTTCGAAGAAAACGCGCAGCGCCGCCATCGCGATTTCGTGTACTCGGCGCTCAGCCGCGGCGAGACCGTCGCAGTCGATGCACGCCAATCCACCGATCTCGGCGTTTCAGAGCTGCTTATCTACGCACCCGACAAGCGGGGCCTGTTCGCCGCGCTGACCCATGCGATCGCCGGCGCCGGCGCTGATGTGCGCGGCGCGCGCCTGTTTTCGTCCAGCGATGGCGGGGTGTTCGACGTCTTTTCACTGAGTTTTGACGACGCCGATCCGGCGGCTCAGCTCGCCCATCTCACGCGTGTCGCCGAGGCCGTGCGCGAGGCCGCCCGCGATCCTGAGGCGATCAATGCAATCGCGCCGCCGGCTCTGGCCAAGCCGCCACGCCGCATGCGGGCCTTCCGTGTGAAGACATCGGTCGCATTTGATGACGAGGCGGCTGAGACCGCAACGGTCATTGAGGTGACGGGACGCGACCGGCGCGGGCTGCTCGCCTCGCTGGCGCGCACCCTGGCGGATGCCGGCGTCAATGTCGTGTCGGCGCATGTCGCCAGCTATGGGGAACGGGCGATGGACGTGATTTACGCCGTGGAGTCCGATGGCTCGCGCATCGCGGATCCGGAACGCCGCGAAACGCTGCGCGCCGCAATCATCGACGCGCTCGAGGACCCAGACTTTGAAGGGCCCGCCGTCGATGGGCGTCAACTCACCCGCGCGCGCGCGAGTGCTGCACGATGAGTCTTTTGCGTTCCACCGCTGTCGTCGGCTCACTGACGATGGTGAGCCGTGTTCTGGGTTTTGCGCGCGATCAGCTGATGGCCGCGGCGCTCGGCGCGGGTCCCATCGCCGACGCTTTCGTCGTCGCGTTCCGCTTTCCGAACCTTTTCCGACGGATCTTCGCCGAGGGCGCGTTCAATTCGGCCTTCGTGCCGCTATACGCCCGCCGCCTGGAAGGCGAAGGCGAGGAAGCCGCGCATCGCTTCGCATCCGAGACAGCGTCGTTTCTCGCGACCACTCTGGCCATCCTGGTGGTCGCGTCGCAGGTGGCCATGCCCTGGCTGATGTACGGGCTCGCGCCGGGCTATATCGACGAACCCGGCTGGATGTCGCGAACGGTTCTGCTGACGCAGATCACAATGCCCTATCTCTTGTTCATCGCATTAATGGCGATGCTGAGCGGCATATTGAACGCCCACGGACGCTTCGCTGCTGCGGCCGGTGCGCCGATCCTCTTGAACATCGTCCTCGTCGGCGTGCTTTTGGCGCGCCCTGAGGACCCGGAGCGAACCGCGCTGCACCTCGCCATCGGCGTTGCGGTTTCGGGCGTGTTGCAGATGCTCGTGGTTTTCTGGGCGTGTCGTCGCGCGGGCGTGCGCTTCACGCTGAGGCCGCCGCGCTTGACGCCCGGCGTGAGGCGGCTCATCGCGCTCGGCGTGCCCGGCGCGCTCTCGGCCGGCGTCACGCAGATCAATATCACCGTCTCTCAGATGGTCGCGACCCTTGAGGAGGGCGCCAATGCGCTCCTTTATTACGCCGACCGTCTCCCGCTCGGCATGATCGGCATCGCCATGGGCGTGGCGCTGCTGCCGACCTTGTCGCGGCGATTGCGCGCTGACGATGAAGAGGGCGCGCGCGATTCGATGAACCGCGCCATCGAGATCGCCGCGGTATTCACCTTGCCCGCCGCCGCAGCGCTGGCCGTTGCGCCGGAGTTCTGGGTCAAGGGATTGTTCGAGCACGGCGCTTTCACGGCGGCGAACACGGCCAAGACCGGCCAGGCGCTGATGGCGTTTGCGTTCGGTCTGCCGGCCTTTGTCG
>JAUIEH010000205.1 GCA_030428405.1 Alphaproteobacteria bacterium | reverse complement strand
GCTCGCCGATAAAGGCCGAGCGCAGGTCGAGGTCGAGCAATCCGCCGCCCCATGGCGCGGCCTCGCCGTCGAGTTCTGCGTCAGTAGCGGCGCGCCAGGCGGCGCGATCGTCGAACCAGAGCTCGACGACGCGAGAGAACGGGTTGGTCCCGCGTACGCCGCGATAAAGATAAGCGCGCCGCGCGCCTTCTTCGGAGACGAACGTGTCGGCGATATGGCTTTCGAGCCAGGCGTCGGCGTCAGCCTCGTCCGCATCGTCGGGATAGTTCAGGAACATGATCCAGCGGAAATAGGGGACCTCGCGCGGCTCCGGCTCGAAATCCGCAATGACGACGTCAGGCGCTTCGGGAATGGTCACCGCGAGCACGGTCATGCCCATGCGCAGCTCGCTTGCAGGCGGCGTGATCTCTACGCGGGCGCGCGCTTCCGGCGTCAGGCCGGCGCGAAACGCAGCCATGCTCTCAAACCCGATTTCGGTCATGCGTCCGTGCACGGCATGAAAGCGCTCGGCGCGTTCCGACGCGACGGCGTAAGTGCGGTAGCTGACATATTCGGTCTGCGCGCGCTCGGTGCGAGCCAGCGTCTCAGGCGCGTGATGCGTGATGTACCAGCGGTCGAGCACGAGCACGTCAGTCGTCGGCGCAATGTCGACCATGATGTAGTGCTGGATCGGCGCGGGCGTGGGCTCGTCCTGCGCGAAAGCGGCGCCGGCCACGGTGAACAGCGCCGACAGCGTGGCGGCGCGCTGCAGCGTGCGCCAGTGCTTCGATGTCATGTCGCGTCGCCTTTTTCTGACAATCAGCGGCGGAGGCGCGAGCGCGCCTCCGCACAAAATGTAACCTAAGGGTATCATTTTGTCATCGCCGATTGCGAACGCCGTCAGCCGAGCTCGTTGGCGAGCCGGCGGACCTCGTTGATGTCGTCAAAGACGTGCGGAAGCCGGATCATCGTGACGATGACGCCGTAGACGCCGCTCTCGCGGTCATACCAGGGGAAGGTTGCAAAAGCGCCCGCGCTGTTTGTGAGCAGACAGGCCCCGTCGTCGTCCATGACCTCACACCAGCATCCCAGGCCATAGCCCCATGACGGATCCGCGGACGCAGGCAGGTTGGCCGTGCTCGCGCCCGCTGTGGCGTCGTGGAGGATTTCGTCCACCGAGCTTTCCGACAATATGCGCGCTCCGTCATAGACGCCGCCTGCGGCGAGCATGTCCATGAAGGCGATATAGTCGGTCGCGCTGAGATGCAGGCCGGCGCCGAGATTGGGATTGGCGGGCCGTTCTACGCTTGGCTCGGAGAGGGGATGATCCCAGACCACGTCGCCCCAGCCCAACGGGCCTGCGATGCGTTCGTGGAACAGTTGCTGCCAGGGCGTGTGGGCGCGTTCCTGCGCGATATAGCCTGCAACCTGCAGCGACGCGCCGCCATAAATCAGGGCTTCGCCGGGGGCGGCGGCCGGCTCCATGGCCAGAAGCGAGGCGACGGCGTCGGCCATTGGCTGGTCGGTCGTTTCCTCAAGCACGTGCGAGCCCGCCATGCCGGAAGTATGCGATAGCAATTGCCTGATGGTGGCGGAGCCGGCGGCTTCAGGCACCCCAGAAATATAATCCGCGACGGTCGCGTCGAGATCGAGACCGTCGCGTTCGACCGCCGTCATCACTATCGCGGCGGTCACCCATTTCGTCGCCGATGCGATCGGCACACGGGTATCGACGTCGTAGCCGCCAAACGCGTTCTCGTAGAGCGTCTGGCCATCACGACGTATAATGACGGCGGCCCCGGGCAACTCGTGCTCGTCGACCATGTTTTGCAGGACGGCGGCGATTTCCGCGCCCACCTCGGCGGACGATTCGACATTGGCCGCATCGGATTGCGCGGTTCCCGGCGCAGCGCAGGCGGCCGCAGCCAATAAGGCGGCGCCGGCCGCGAGCGGCGTGAGACCGCGTCTGAGATGTTCAAGCGAAATTGACATTGAGACTCTCCATAGCGTGCGCACGCACGGACCGAACTCGCTCGGTCCGTGCGTCGCCGCCTTAGAATTGGGTGTCGAGTTCGAGTCCGATGACCCGGCCATCATTGTGATAGTCGTTGCCGTTCAGCGACACCGTTCGATAAACCTCGTCGGTGATGTTTCTACCGAATGCGGACAAACGCCAGTTCTCCGAGGAGACGCCCAGCCGCAGATCGAACATCTCAAAGGATTCGCTCGAGCGGGATTCGGCGATGTTCAGATTGCCGATGGCGTTGTCGTATCCACCGCCTTCCGCCTGAAAGCTCAGCGCGCCGAATATGTCGAATGTTGTCGCCAACGGGTAGGAGTAGGTCGTGGCGAGATTGACAATGTAATCGCGCGTGCGCGGTGCGCGCGCGCCGTCCAGATCGTAAGTCACGCCATTGAAGATGACGAGCGTGTTTTCCTGAAATTCACCGTTGGAGAACGACAGGCCGAGATTGACGCTGAGGTCGCCGCCAGCGAAAGGCGTGAATGCGCGGGCAGTGAATTCCGCACCGTATATCGTGGCGTCGCCAACATTTTGCAGCGCGGGTACGGTGGCGAAGTTCGTCAGCGAGGCCGTGGTTTGAATGTCTTCCGTCAGTGACCAGAATAGCGCCAGCTCGGTTTCGAGCGTGACGTCGCGGAACTCACGCACGCTCTTCCAGCCCAATTCGAAACTATAGGCCGTCTCCGGATCATAGGGCGTGCGGTCGAAAAAGCCGGGCGCGGGCTGCGGATTGAAGCCGCCTGGCCGATAGCCTGAGGCGATCCGCGCGTAGATATTGTTGTCGTCGCCCAGAGCGTACAGGAGTGTGGCGGTCGGGAGGAAACGCGTGCTCGACTGATCGAATGACACGGGGGGAACCGTGTTGTCGGTGAACGCATCGAGATCGATGCGTTCGAACACCAAATCTTTCTCGTCATGCTGGACCCGCGCTTCGATGGTGAAGTTCAGCCGCTCTGTCAGATCGAAGCCTGCAAGCGCGAAGGCGGAGTATGAAAACAGTTCCTCGGTAGAGACGTCGCGCCGGAGCTGGTTGCGCAAGGGCGCGCTTAGTGCGAAGGGGCCGGCGAACGTGCCGGTTCGTTCAGTGACGACGTCGGAAGTATAAGTCTGGAAATCCGCGCCGATCAGCCACGTAAACCGGCTCTCATCGTTCGACGCAAGACGGATTTCCCCGCCATAGCGTTCAAAGTCTTCGAATTGCTCGTCCAATAGGTTGAGAATGGGAACGTTGAAGCCGAAGAAATGGTCCAGGTCGCCGTTTTCCCGGTCGCCGTCGCGGTCGCGGTAATTGCCGAGAACGGTCAGGTCGCCGAAGCCGAAGCCATGCGTGAATTCGGCGAATACGGAGGTTTGGTCGATCGTGACCACGTCGACGCGGTCGAGCCCGACATGCGTATAGGGATCAGGATCGAGCGCGACGTTTTGCCCGAGAGAGGCGAAGCCCGGGGCTTCGGAGTATGAGCGCTCGATCGTAAAGCGCGCATCCGTATCCGGACCGACCCGCCAGGCGAGCGAGCCGCGCACGCCCCAGTCGCGCGCGACGTCCAGCGCCTCGCCCGTGGAGGCGAGATGGTGGTGGCCGTCATTCTGCTCGGAAACGTAACCGCCGATGCGCGCGAGCAATTGGTCGCCTACGAGCGGGGCGTTGACGATGGTCTGAAATCCGATCGTGTCGAGATCGTCATAGCGCAGCCGCGCTCTGACGCCGAAAATGTCTTCGGGGCGATTGGTGATGAGATTGGCCGCCCCGCCCACGGCGTTGCGTCCGTAAAGCGCGCCTTGCGGTCCGCGATAGACCTCCAGCGTGCGCATGTCGAAAAAGTCCATGGTCGAGAACGTGCGCCCGCCGAAACCCCCGCCGGCGATGTAGATGCCGTCGCGGTAAATGCCGGTCGTGGATTCCGAAAAACCGAGTCGGCCGCCGCCCTGGCCGCGCAACGCGATGTCGTGGAGATAGGCTGGTCCGGAAGCGATCAGGATCGCGCCCGGCGTTTGCCGGATATAGTCGGCGACGCTGTCGAGAACGAGATTGTCGGCGTCGGCTTGCGACAATGTCGAGATCGCGACCGGGACATCGGTGATGGCTTCTTCGCGTTTGCGCGCCATCACGACGATGACCTCGCGCTCGGCGCCGGCTGAGGCCGGCGCTTCGGAAGTCTCCTCCTGCGCCGCGGCGTTTGTTGATGCGAGACACGCGCTGATCAGCGCGGCCGCGAGAGCCTGCGTCGAAGCGGACGCACGCATCCATTGGATTCGTTTCATGTCTTCCCTCCCCAATGCCCGGCAGATGCGGGCGACCCTCGGACTGTCGCGGTGATGCGCTTGCGCGCCTTATTGGCGTCGATCGACCAAGGTGATACCGATGCGTGACACGATGTTACGCATGAGTTACATAAGTCAAGCAGCTCGTGCCGCGACACGTTGCGCTGGGGCGATGCGGGCGCGTCGTTCGCGCTTTGCGATACGGGCGTCGCCTGGTCCGGAGCGCCGGACCGGGTAGCCGGGATTTGACGAAAGGGCGGGTGTACAGAGAGCATGGTCGAGATGACGGACAGCTATGCCGAGCACATCGGAAAACATCGCGAGGCCCGCCGCGACCAGCTGCTGCGCGTCGCTGCCGAGGTATTTGCGGAAACCGGCGTGCATCAGGTGACGATGGATCAGGTCGCAGCGCGCGCCGGCGTCACCAAGGTCGTGCTGTATCGCTATTTCGGCGCGAAGGACCGGCTGGTTCACGCCGTGCTCGAACGCATTGTCGACCTCATTCTGGAGGCCGATGACCGCGAAGCGGATTGGTGGACCGAGCGCGTGAACTTCACGCTCGAAGTCGCGCGCGCCAATCAGAACGAGATGAAGGTCCTGTTCCGCCACGCCGCGCACGACCCGGAATATGGCGTGCATTTCGAGCGACTGGAATCGGTGCTCGCGGTGCGGGTGCGCGAGCAGGTCGCAGCCATATTGGGCGATCAGCCCAGAGCGCCGATCGAGGGGCCTTATCTCGCAGAGTCCGTCTCGGCGTTTTTCATGGAGAGCTATATTCGCTGGCTCGAGCTTGGCCGTCCCGAAAGGGACGCCGTTTTCCTGCGCTGGCTGACGCGCTCGGTGCGCGCGATGAGCTATTACTGGGGTGATCAGACACCGCCTGACGATTAGGCGTCGCAGGCGGAGCGCCTTGTCATGAAAGGCGCGCGCAGCCATGATGTTACCTGACGGTTACATTTTGGGCGCGCAGAGTTTTCTGCGCGCTGCTTCTGCGGAGACGCCGCCATGCGCATCCTGATCGCGCTCGTTCTGACGGCGCTTGTGCTCGCCGCCGCGTATGCGGTCTGGATATATCCGCGACCGGCGCGCGCGCCGATCGGCGCGCAGGCCTTTGCAGAATCAGTAGACGGACAGCGCGTCGCTTTTTACGCCGCAGGCGAGGGCCCGCGTGTCGTGTTGCTGGCGAGTCTGGGGCGCTCGATCAGTGATTTCAACGAGCTGGCGCTGGCCTTGAACGAGGCCGGCTATCGCACTGTGGCGGTTGAGTCCCGAGGCGTCGGCGCAAGTCCGCCGGGCGATGAGCCGTATACGCTCTATGATTTGGGCGATGACGTTGAGGCCGCGCTGGTCGCGGACGGCGCTGCGCCTGAGGAGCGCGTTCATCTGATCGGCCACGCCTTCGGAAATCGCGCCGCGCGCGCTTACGCCGCGCGCAGGCCGGAGCGGGTG
>JAUIEH010000204.1 GCA_030428405.1 Alphaproteobacteria bacterium | reverse complement strand
ATCCTGAATTCACCTGGTCGGGCGCGCCGCGCGCAGCGATCCTCGATCATGAAGCCGAAGCGCTGATGGATGCTTTCCGCAAGCAGGGCGGTCTCAATCTCGACGTCATCGAGATGCGCCTGCTCGCGCGGATTTTCGACCGCGCCGTGGAAGTCCCCGCCAAGCTGCGCGCCTTCGCCATCGTCGCGCTCAGCACGACCGTGAGCGAGGATGAGGCGATCACCGCTGAAGAGGTCACGTTCCTGCGCCGCGTCTTTTATGGACCGGGCGGTGACGGCGGCATCTCGATTTCGCGTCCAGAAGCGGAGGCCTTGTTCGCCATGCGCGATGAGGCGGAGACGCGCGCGCCTGAATGGCGCGACCTCTTCGTGAAGGCGGTCACCATGCATGTCCTGTTCGCCGGCGCTTCGCCTGAACGCCTCGACGCTGCTGAAGTGACTTGGCTCGCCAACAAGCTCGGCCCCGCCGAAGACTGGGACGAAGAAGCTCACGCGCTGATCGACTACATCGTCAAGGAAGCCCGAGAGCTGCACGAAAGCGCAAACGAGCTGCTTGGCCTGGGTGAACGCAAGGCGGCTTAAAGGCGCGGGGACCGGCCTAACCATATCTCCGGCAAGTCACGATTTTGGCGTCAGCGGCGCGATCGCTTAGCTTCAACTGCAAGCTGCATCATAGCGCCGTCTCGCAGACGAGGCGCTGCGGTCTCGAAGCCTTCGCCGGGGCGCGAATATGGGTCAGATCACGTCTTTGTTCGCCTGGAAGGTCGCGCGTCAGACGCATGACAGCGTCGATGAGACCGCGCTCTTGCGTTCAGCCGGCGTCGACCCGGACGCGCCGGTCGACCCCTCATTCATGATTTCCGACAGTGATTATTACGCCTTGTTTGAGCGTGCGGCGCGACTCGATCCGAACGGCGTGGAGTTGCCGCTGCGCACTGGCGCCTCGATGTTGTGCGATGACTATGGCGCGTTCGGTCTGGCGTGGAAGTCGGCGCCGACCTTGCGCGGCTCGTTTGAGCGGGCGGAGCGATATGCCCGTGTACTGACGAGCGTCACCTCTTATGAGGTTCAGAGTACTGATGACGGCGCCTATATGCATATGCATCGCGACGGCGAGCGGCGTCTAGGTCTGCGGCTGTCCAATGAAGCGACCATCGCCAGCGTATTCTCTATAAGCCAGCAGGTGGCGAGCAGGCCATTTCGTCCGCTCGCGATCTATTTCAAGCATGAGGCGCCGGGCGATGGCGACGCCCATGAGCGCCATTTCGGATGTCCGGTTCATTTCGGCGCCGACCGCGACGCTCTCTTCGTCTCGAACGAAGCGCTCGCCCATCCCAACCAGCTCGGCGATGCCGGCATCGCCCAATTCTTCGATGCGCATCTGGAAACCGAGCTGGCCAAGCTTGAGGATGACTCATCGCTTGATAAGCGCGTGCGCATTCAGGTCTCACAGGCGCTGAGCGGCGGCGTGCCGACAATCGCGCAAATCGGCGAACGCCTGAATATGAGCGAGCGCACCTTGCAGCGGCGCCTGTCCGATCGCGGTCATTCATTCCAGGGGCTCGTTGATGAGGCCCGCCGCCAGCTCGCCGAGCGACTTCTGACGCAGTCAGGATACTCACTCGCCGACATTTCATTTCTCGCCGGGTTTTCCGAGCAAAGCGCCTTCACACGCGCTTTCAAGCGATGGAGCGGACAGACGCCGCGATCCTATCGCCTCGAGGCGCAGTCGCGAGAGGCTTGATCCGCGCTTGGCGGGCTGCGTCAAAATTCTGTCGTGCAGCGTCAAGAAGCCCCGCTCGCGCGCCGCTACCAAATGGCTTGCTCAACACTTTCAGGAGGAAGCCATGAATATCGCGCTCAACCCTTTCCGTGCACGCAACAAAGAGACGTTGGTGCTCGGCGCGACCGGTAAGACGGGTCGCCGCGTCGCCAGACGCCTTGCGGAAAAGGGCGTGTCGGTTCGCGCCGGCTCGCGCTCGGCGAGCCCCGCCTTTTACTGGGACAATGAAGCAAGCTGGGACGCCGCGCTGAAAGGCGTCGACGCCGTCTATATAAATTATGCGCCCGATCTCGCCGTGCCCGGCGCGAAAGAGTCGATCGAGAAATTCGTCGACAAGGCCGCCAAGCACGGCGTGAAGCGTCTGGCGCTGCTTTCCGGGCGCGGTGAGGAAGAAGCTCAAGCCAGCGAGCGCATCGTGCAGGCGAGCGGCATCGACTGGACCGTTGTTCGCGCCGCCTGGTTCAACCAGAACTTCTCGGAAGGCGCCTTCGCCGACATGGTGCAGGCGGGCGCCATCACGCTGCCGGCCGGCGACATTCGCGAACCCTTCGCCGATGTCGACGACATCTCGGACATCATCGTCGCAGCGCTGAGCGAACCCGGCCATGCCGGCGAGCTCTATGAAGTCACGGGACCGCGCTTGATGACGTTTGCGGATGCGGCCGCGGAGCTTTCCCGCGTGCTGGGCCGCGACATCGACTATGTCCAGATTCCGCATGCGGCATTTGTTGAAGGCGTGAAAGAGTCGGGCGCGCCGCGCGAAGTGGCCTGGCTCCTGGATTATCTCTTTTCCACGGTTCTGGATGGGCGCAACGAACACCTGACGGACGGCGTCGAGCGCGCGCTTGGCCGTGCGCCGAAGGACTTCGCCGACTACGCCCGTGACGCCGCCGCGAAGGGCGCCTGGAGGACTGCGGCATGATGAGGTTGGCTATTCACGCGTTTCTGGCGTTGTCAGGCGTCATTCTTCTCTATGTCGGGTGCTCCACGCTGGTGACGCCGCATGCTTTCTTTGCGGCGAGCGGGGCGGCGCTCGGGTCGGAGCCGAGCCTGATGTCGGAAGTGCGTGCGCCGGGCGGCATGTTGCTGGTCAGCGGCGTCATCGTCGCACTGGGCGCGTTCAGGCGCGACATGGCGGGCCTCGCCCTTGGCCTGACAGCGCTCATTTACGCCACGTTCGGCGTCTCGCGTCTGGTCAGCGTCGCGCTGGACGGGATGCCGTCGGAGGCGCTGGTCCTGGCGCTGGCGATCGAACTCGGCGTCGGCGCGCTGGCGATGGCGGCGTTCATCCATGTCAGGTCGAACGCCGGTTGAGCATGCGGGGCGCAACGTCGCCCCGCTGCTTTGCGCTCGGCGCGACCGGGACGAGCGCACGCGCCCTTGAGAGACGACAGACGCGGTTTCCTCGTCAGAAACAACCGGCAACCGGGGTCAAATTTTCCGCCTCCAGGCAAGACTTTCCGCTTGTGTTGCGGCTTCGCTAAGGCGATCTCCGAATCTTTGTCGGTTGGGTTCAGTCTTCCGAAAACATCCGTCAACTGAACCTTCACCGCGCTGATGTTTCTTGTCTCTCTCGCGCTCGGGTCGGGTCCCGCGTGCGAGGGGGAAACGGGGAATGGTCGCGCTCAAGCGCTATTGGCTGACGATGATTTTCGCGGCCGGAATCGTTTATTTCGGCGTGCATGGTCTGGTCGGCGAGCAGGGCGCTTTGGCCTGGGCTGGTCATCAGCGCCGTATCGAGCGTCTCGAAGCCGGTCTTGAAATTCTCTACGCCCAGCGCGCAGCGCTTGAAGCCCGCGCCGCGCGCCTTCGCCCGGCCACGCTCGACCGCGATTTTCTCGACGAACGCGCACGTGCGCTCCTCAACGTCGCCCATCCGCGCGATCTGGTGATCCCGGCCGCAGCCTTGCCGCCCGGCGTCGGCGTCCGGCCGGTTTCGGCGACGACGCGCTGATCCTGCAAAGCTAAATCCCGCTGAGGCCCATGACGCGCCCGCGCAAACTGGTCTAACCTCGCCATCGATCCAGCGCTCGCAGCCGACAAGCGGGCGCGCCAGCACGATGCGAGCTTATATGAGCGACAAGAAAGCGGACGCCGTCGAAGAGCCGAACACCGGCCAGCAAAAGGTCGAGGCCGAAGCCGTCGAGCGGCGCACGAGCAAGTCCGAGCTGCTCAAATATTACGAGGACATGCTGCTCATCCGCCGGTTCGAGGAAAAGGCCGGCCAGCTCTACGGCATGGGGCTCATCGCGGGCTTTTGCCATCTCTATATCGGCCAGGAAGCCGTCGTCGTCGGCATGCAGGGCGCCATTGAAGAAGGCGACCAGGTCATCACCGGCTATCGCGACCACGGCCATATGCTCGCCTGCGGCATGGACCCGAAAGGCGTCATGGCCGAGCTGACCGGGCGCAAGGACGGCTATTCCAAAGGCAAAGGCGGCTCGATGCACATGTTCAGCCGCGACAAGCAGTTTTTTGGCGGCCACGGCATTGTCGGCGCGCAGGTGCCGATCGGCGCCGGGCTCGCCTTCGCCAATCGCTACAAGGAAAACGATCGCGTCTCGCTGACCTATTTCGGCGACGGCGCCGCCAATCAGGGCCAGGTCTATGAGGCCTTCAACATGGCCGAGCTGTGGGCCCTGCCGGTCGTGTTCATCATCGAGAACAATCAATACGCCATGGGCACGAGCGTGAAGCGGGCCTCCTCCGAGGTGCATCTGCATAAGCGCGGCGCATCGTTCGCGATCCCGGGCGAGGAAGTCGACGGCATGGACGTGCTCGCCGTGCGCGATGCGGGCCGGCGCGCGGTTTACGACGCGCGCCGCGGCGAAGGACCGACCATTCTCGAAATGAAGACCTATCGCTATCGCGGCCACTCCATGTCGGACCCGGCCAAATACCGCACGCGCGAAGAGGTCCAGGGCGTGCGAGAAAAATCCGATCCCATCGAGCACGCCAAGAGGATGTTGCTCGCCGCCGACTGGGCGAGCGAGGACGAACTCAAAGAGCTCGATAAGAGCGTCAAGGCCGTCTGTCAGGAGGCTGCCCAATTCTCCCAGGACAGTCCGGAGCCCGACCCCGAAGAGCTCTACACGGACGTTCTGGCGGAGGCGTGATGGCGTTGATGCGCACGATCCGGCTGGCCTTCGACAAATGTTTGGGTTCGCGCCGGCCCCCATCGACGGTCTTCGACCGCCCCCCTTCGACCCGGCCTGAGGCCGGGTCCGTCGATGGGGGTATCCGGCGCTTGCGTTCACGCTTCGCCGCCGCTCTTGCTGGCGCGCTCTTCAGCGCCCCCGCCATTGCTCAGGACGAGCCCCTCGAAACGCCGGCGCCGGAGCGTGGACCGTCCGGCGTTTATCGCGGCGTTTATGTCTGCAATCAGGGCCTGACGGGCGCGACCTTGCGCTTTTGCGAGGAAGAGGGCCGGCTCGAAGTCGGATTTCGTTTCTATGCGGTCGATGAGAACCCGGAGCTTCCGACCGGGCTATGTTATCTCGCCGGCGATTATGATCCGGTCGCGCGCTATATCAGCGCGGAAGGCGCGGGTTGGGGCTCGCGGCCCGGCGAGAACTGGATCATCGCGCCGTTTCGCGGCGTCTTCGATGAGAGCTTTCAATCCTTCAGCGGCATGGTCACCTCGCCGGGCTGCAGCTTCATTTCGCTGCAGCGCATCGCAGATGACGATCCGCGCGCGCCCGAATGCGGCCCCGTGATCGGCTAAGCGAAAGAGCGTCCACCAAAAGAGCACCTATGAGCGACATGGCATCGAGTTTTCTGAGAAGCTGGCATGACGGGCTTGCGCGCGAGGATTTCAACGCGCTGCCGGGCCTGTTCGCCGGTGACTGCCAGTTTCATTCCCCGGTGATCTTCAAGCCCAAATATGGCGGTCCGCTCTGCGCAGGCATTGTCGAAGCGTTTTATCGCTCGGTTGAAAATT
>JAUIEH010000203.1 GCA_030428405.1 Alphaproteobacteria bacterium | reverse complement strand
CAAGCGGTATCAGGGGGAAGACATGCGGATGTTTCTGGCGGCGAGCGCAGCGCTCGTCTTGTGTGCTTGCGGCGGCGGCGAAAGCGGCGAAGAGGGCGCGGCGAGCAGCTCCGCTTCGACGCGCGAATTGGCGCAGCGCTTCGACGCCGCGTGCAATGACCAATCCAATATGGAGCCGGAGATCTGCGACTGCCTCGCTGATCGGGCCCAAGCGGACCTGTCTGAAGGCGGCCTTGCATTGCTGGTCGCATCGATCGAAGGCGATGACGCTGAATCCCAGCGCTTGCGCACCTCGCTGCCGTTCGAGGAAACCGCGGCCGCCGGCATGTTCATGGTCAACACGCCGGCCCAATGCGCGGCCGCTTCGAACTAGTCGCGGCGGCGCAGCGGCGCGTACATTCGCGGAAATCAGGCGATGCGTATTCTCGACACGCTCAACAGTCCCGGAAAATCCGGGACTGCGGGCGACGACCGCTATGGCTTTGATGAAGCGGCCGGTCGCGCCTGGGTGATCGACGGCGCAACCGATGTCGGCGATATCCGCTTGTTCGGCGGCGAGAGCGATGCCGGCTGGTGGGCCGGCGCGCTCTGCGATGCGCTCGCACGGCCAGCCGAAATTAATGACGTCGAGGCCTATTTTCACGACGTCATTGAAGCGGCTTCTGCGCGCGCGCGCATCGAAGCGCGCATCGATCCCGACAAGGCGCCGGGCGCCTCGCGGCCGTGCGCGTCAGGCATGTGGCTGCGCCTGCGTCCGGGAGGCGGCTCTGTTGATCTTGCCTGGCTCGGCGATTGTGTCGCGCTGATTGCGGACGCTTCCGGCGGCATACGGACATTTGGCGATTTCGAGGGTGTCAGAGATGAAGCGCGCGCCAATCGCGCCTGGCATGCAGACGGCGCCTCGCCTGCCAAACGCCGCGAACAGCTGCAAGCCAGCCGGGCCGCCAACACGTCGTCGGAAAATGGTCCGCCGCCGGTGTTTTCGCTCGACCCGGCGTCCGCGCGCGTTCTCAATCGCGCAGAGATCGATATCGGACCTGGCGCGGTTGCGCTCATCGCCACCGACGGGCTTTATCGCACCGTGTCGCCCTATGAGCGCTTCAGCGACGCCGCACTGCTTGAAGCGGCGCGCGAACACGGGCTTGGCCATGTCGCAGCCGAGCTGCGCGCGCTCGAACGCGATCCGGCCGACGACGCCAGATATGGCCGTCTGAAGCGCTCCGACGACGCCTGCGCCGTGCTTGTTGCGTTTGATGTCCAGGATGAGGACTAAGCCCGGGAGCTGAGCATGAGCCCGCTCACTGTTCGCGCGTTGCGTTGGAGTGGAGCAGGCGTCTTGCTCGTGCTTGAGATTGCGGCTCTTTTGCAGTCCCACACCGTGCGCGTCGAGCACGCGCCGGGCGTCGCTTATACCCGCGACTTCACTATCTTCAGCGAAGTCGTCTCAGAAAGCATGATGAGCGTGTTCGCGCTCGCGCCCTGGTTCTTGCCGGTCTATTTCGTCTTGCGCGGAGTCCGCGGAACCTGGCTCGGTCTCGCCGAGACGGCGCTTGGCGTTCCGGTCTACGCGCTCTACGCAGCCTTGCTGCGTTCGTCCATGACATTCGGCGTTTTCACGCAAGTGCGGTTGCAGGACGGCACGATCTGGTTTTTCTTCGCCGTCGCAGCGCTCGGACTGGCGGTCATCGCTTTTTCGTTCGTGCGGGAACTAATCCGCAAGCGCGCCGCAAGCCGTTTGCGTAATAGATAAGAGAGCAGGAGACCCCATGGCGCATGACGTCGAAGACATCTCGCCGCAAGAGGCCGCCGCCGGACTGCGCGACGGCGACATCCTGCTGATCGACATACGCGAGCCCTATGAGTTCGCTGTCGAGCGCATCCCCGGCGCGCTGAATTATCCGATGTCGACCTTTGATGCGAGCGTTCTGCCGACCGACGGCGCGCGTCGGGTCGTTCTGGTTTGCCGCTCGGGCCAGCGCACCATGCTCGCCGCCGTGAACGCACAAGCCGCGGGCTTTGACGTGAACGCGCACATCGCCGGCGGCGTCGTGGCCTGGCGCGAAGCGGGCCTGCCGGTCTTCGCCACCGACCCCGCAACCGGCGAGGTCATGCTCGTGTGAGCCGGCGCTAGACCGGCAGCGACGGAAACATGAATTTCAGAAGCTGTTCCGGAATGTCGTGCCGGCGGACTTCGGAAAATGTGTGGTGCAGCCAGTCCGGGCCGGCATTGATTTCAAGCACCCAGCCACGAGCGTCGGCCGGTCCGCTTAAGTCCGTGCACATCATGTCGACCGAATAGACGTTTATATCGAAGGCATCGCCCAACTTTTGCGTCCACTCTGCGTATGACGGGTGCAGCCGGTCCGTGACGTCGATGGCGAGGGCGCCTTTGGACATGTTCGCCGTCGCTTTCAGCTGAATTTCTTCGCCCTTGGCGGGCACGCTGTGGAGCTCATAGCCCTGGCGGGCGACGGTCGAAACCAATTCGGCGTCGATCAGGCAGCGGTTCCAGGCATTGAAACTGCGCACCTTCTCATCATGCGCGCGCGCCAAAGTTTCGACGTCGCGCGCGCCGTCGCCGATGACGAAAGCGGGCTTGCGGATTGAAGCGGCGACCAGCCTGCGCCCGATCGCTTGTATGCGCACATCCTCGCCGTCGATCTGACGCTCGAGCAGCCATTCGCCGTTCGGCTCGCCAGCCTCGATATGGGCAAGCGCGGCGTCGGGATCTGCGAGGTTCATCAAGATGCCGAGACCATATTCGCCGGCGCGCGGTTTCAGCACCCAGTCGCCGCCTTGCGCGAGCGTCGAGGTTATAAGCGCGCGCGCTGTGCTCGTATCGCTCGCCTGAATGAGAACGCCCTCGGGCGCGCGCATGCCGGCCGTCGCGATGATGGCCTTGGCGACATGCTTGTCTTCCGTCAACTGAAAGGCGACATGGTTGAGCGAGGCTTCGTTGCGGCCGAGAAACACGGTGCGCTGCTCGCCGCCATGGGAGTAAATGACGGCGTCGCAGCCCCAGGCCTCGAGCTTGTCGTCCACGCCGACGCCCAGCCGCTCGGCCGTCTTAATCAGGAGCGTTTGTTGCGCATGGCGCCTCAAATCGCTCATGCGGCTTTGCGCACCAGGGTGATGCCGGCGAGCTGGTCCATGTGGTTTTGCATGAAGTCGCGCATCAGGCGCGGCTGCGCCATATGGCCGAGCGAGGCGAAAGATGCGCCGACGAGCACGCCGTGGTCAGGACCGAACCAGGGCTCGGAAAAATCCGCATAGGCATGATGGGGCGCGAATGCCGCTTCATCGGTCGGAGCGAAATCATCGCGCGTCCAACGCGCCACGCCGCCGATCAGATCCGCGCGCCCGTCTTTGGGGGCGGACGGGGTCGGCGAGCAGAAGCCGAAGCCGACATTGAGCCCGGTCTGCTCGACGCGGCCCGTTTCGACCGCGCGCATGAATTCGGCCTCGCTCAACAGATGGGCGCCCGCCCAGTTCGCGAAGGCCTGGGCTTCATGCCGGCAGACCTCGACCGGCCAGTCCCAGGGCATGTCGAATTCGGCGAATACGGAGCGATAGCGAAAACCGCTTTCGACATCGCCGCGCCAGGCTGCGGGCCGCATTGGCTTCATCGTTTCAAACCAGACGCGCGCTTCCGCCGTCGTCCAGACATCGCTGCGTTCATAAGCGCCCGCGCGCACGAAGTCGTAATATTCCGCATTCGTCACAGGCCTGTCGCGCAGCTCGAAATCGCTCAGCGCGACCTCTTTGGGGCCAAACTCATTGTCCCAGCCATAATAGCGCGGCGCATCCGCATCCGTGCGCCCGACCGCGACCGGGCCGCCAGGCACGCGCACCCAATTGGCGTTCTCCACGCCGTCGCCGTAAGTCGGCGAGCGCCGCCAGCCGGCCGGTTCGCGCACGAGCGAGAGGTCGAGCTGCCGGATGAGCGGCAAGGATGTGTGCAGATGAATGAATTCATGCTCCACGCCCATGAGGATGGCCCAGGCCGGATCGCCCTGTTTTATCGGGCCGCTCAGCGGCATGTCCTCGATGACGCTTAACACGGCGTCGTGCACGCGCCGACGATAGCTTTCGAGCGCGAGGGCGTCGGGCGCGCGGCCGTCCGCCTCCTCCACGGGCCTGTCGGGCGAAACCCCGCGCTCGAGCGGGGCGTCGAGGCGCGCGTTCACGCCGCCTTCAAGCAGGCCGACGAGCTTTAGTTTCTGCACGTAGAAAGCCGCCGTGTGGCCGTAGTAAAAACCGATCGTATTGCGGAACGGGTGAGGACGCGCGGCGAAGGCGGCGTCGCGGTCGGTGAAGCCGCTGAACACCCACTCATAATGCGCCTGCGCGCTCAGGAAATAATCGCGCAAGGCCGCGCGGTCGGGCGCGTCCAGGCGCGGGCAGGGCGGCGGCGTTGCGGGTCTGGGAATCATGGGGGTGTTCCGCTGAGACATGGGAGCGTGGGGAGGCGCCGAGGCGCGTATGCCGGCGCTGAACAAACCAATACGCATTCGGCGCGCGCGGGCGTGTTGCGGTCTCTTTTCCTGCAGCAGGCGAGTTCGAGGTTAACCTAGCGCGCCGGGCGCAAATCTCAATCTTCGGCGTCGCCCGCCGCTTCGCCGGCCTCGGCTGAATCGGCGTTTTCGCTTGGCGCGTCACAGGCGATGGCGTCGAATTTTTCGAGATCGGCCTGAAATGGCGGGTATTCGCCATAGCGCGACTTGAACGCGCGTGCGGCGTCCTGGGCAATGAGGGCGGCTTCAGCGGCCTGCTTGCCGGGCGCGTCGAAACCGGACGCGCGCAGGAACAAGCGCCGCGCAGCGCCGGGCCCGCGCTTCACGCCGCCCTCCAGCATGTCGGCGAGATGTTCTTCGGCGAGGCGCGTGGCGTTTTCTCCGCCGATCACGCGCGCGACCGGGCGGATGACGGCGGGGCGTTCCTCGCTGCGCGCGGGGTTATACGCCATGGCGAGATAGCTGCCGTCGCGCAGATCGCCAAGCATGACGCCGGCGCCGTCTTCGTGGACGAGATAGAGTTGTGCGCCGACGCGGTGCCAGTCGCGTTGCGCGGCTGCGCCGAATGCGATGCGGACGAGGTCGTCGGCGACGACGGGGTCGTAGTCCGGCTCGCGCCCGGTGAAGAAATATCCGCATTCGGGACATTCGCGCACGGAGCGGGCAAGCGAGGTCTGACAGTCTGGGCAGTCCTTGAGCGCGGCCTTGAACTCGCGCGCCTCCATCTCGCCGCCCTCGATGCGCGGGGGGCAATCCAGCGAGCGGTGGCGCGTGACGGCGGCTGCGTAGTCGAAGATGATGCAGTCACGCTTATCGACGCCGGGATAGTCCTCAGACGTTGCAACGCGCAAACCACGCCCGACAATCTGCACGAAGGTCGAGCGATGCGCGCACGGGCGCAGAATGACGACGGCGCCGACGCGCGCGCAGTCAAAACCCTCGCCGAGCGCGAGCGGGTTGGTCATCACCGGAAACTCGCCGCGGTCAAAGGCGGTCAGCGTTTCATCGCGCTCGGTGTCGCGCATCTGGCTGTGATAGGCGCGCGCATCGACGCCGGCTTCCTGATAGGCCGCGGCGAGGTCTTCTGCGTGCTGAATGGTCGAGCAGAACGCGACCACGCCCTGGCCTTCTCGGTCCTTGGCGCCGAGAAATTTGTCCTGCGTCTGGCGCACGACGGCGGCGTTGATTTCATCCGTGTTCAGAAGGCGTGCGGCTTCATTGGCGGAGTACTCGCCGCCCACGGTGTTTAGTCGCGCCA
>JAUIEH010000202.1 GCA_030428405.1 Alphaproteobacteria bacterium | reverse complement strand
CCCAGCCTGCGCGCTCCAGGAAGGCCGCTTTGGACGCTTCGCGATCAGAGGCTTGCGACACGTTCACTCCAGCTTTGGCGAGCAATCAGCTCGATCCGACGGGCCTCGGGCGCATCCGGAACGGCCTCGAGCGTGATGTCGAGGCGGTCCGCCGGCAGGCGTCCGGATATCCGCTCCGGCCATTCAAGCAGGACGACGGCCTCGCCGAAGGCGTCATCCAGGCCAAGCTCCACGGATTCGGCGGCGCTCTCCAGACGATAGAGGTCAGCGTGCCAGATTTCGAAGCCAGCGGTCTCATAGGTTTGCACAAGGGAGAATGTGGGGCTGGGAACCTCAAGCGCAGGCTCGCCTGTCGCTGCGCGAATGAGCGCGCGCGCCAGCGCCGTCTTGCCCGCCCCGAGCGCGCCATGAAGGCAGATGACATCGCCCGCGCGCAATTGCGCGGCCAATCGCCGCCCGAAGGCGTCCGTGGCGGCCGGATCAGCCAGCGCAAATGCGCGTCTGGAAACGTTTTCGTCGCTCATTCTCGACGCCTTCTGCGGCGCGCCGGGTTGACAGGAGAAGCGCCGCTACGCCATCAGCCACGGTCGGTTTCAGGAGTATTCGCATGGCGCAATCGCACGGCGTCTTGATAATTGGCGGCGGTCACGCCGCCGTGCAAGCCGCGCAGTCTTTGCGTCAGGGCGGCTATGGCGAGCCGATCCGCATCATCTCCAATGAGCCCGTCGCGCCCTATCAGCGCCCGCCTCTGTCGAAATCCTATCTCCTCGGCGAGCTTGAAGCAGACCGCCTGCCGCTCAAGCCAGACGCGTTTTACGCGGAAAACAATATCGAGCTGACCCTGGACACGCTCGTCTCCGCGATCGAGCCGGACAAGGGCCGGGTGCGAATTGAACGCCGCGGCGCGCGTTCCGAGCATATCGCGTTCAGCAAGCTGATCCTTGCGACCGGCGCGCGCGCGATCACGCCCAACCTGCCCAATGACGAGCGCGCGCTGAACGGCTGGTTCACGCTGCGCACGCGCGCGGATTCCGATGCGCTGGGCAAGTGGATGGAGCGGCCGCGCAACGCTGTCGTCGTCGGCGGCGGCTATATCGGGCTTGAGGTCGCAGCCGCGCTGTCGAAATCCGGCGGCTCGGTCACCGTCTTGGAAGCGGCCCCGCGCCTCCTCTCGCGCGTTTCCGGCGAAGAGGTCGCCGCCTTTTATGCGCGCGAGCACGCCGAGCGCGGCGTCGAGATGCGCTTTTCAACCTCTGCGTTCGGGCTTTTCGGCGACGTGCGCGTCGACGGCGTGCGCGCCGGCGGCGGGGCGGCGCGCGCTGAGCGCATTGACGCCAATCTCGTCGTTTTCGGCATGGGCGTGCGGCCCAATGTCGAACTCGCGCAGTCCGCAGGCATTCCGTGCGAAGACGGCGTCATGACCGATGAAGCCGGCCGCACCGCGCATCCGGACGTCTACGCCATCGGCGATTGCGCGCGCGCCTGGAACCGCATCTTCCGCCGCCCCTTGCGCCTGGAAAGCGTTCAAAACGCCATTGACGGGGCGAAGGCCTGCGCCGCCGCCATTCTCGACCAGCCCGCGCCCGCCGCTCACGCGCCGTGGAACTGGTCGGATCAATATGACATCAAGCTGCAGACGGCGGGCATATCCGCCGGCGCCGATGCGACCGTGATGCGCGGCGATCCGGACAGCGGCTCGTTCGCGGTATTTTATCTGCGTGCGGGCGAACTCGTCGCCTGCGATGCGATCAATGCGCCGCCGGAATTCCTGGCCGCGCGTCAGATGATCACGCGCCGCGCAAAGCCGACGCCGGAAATGCTGCGCGACACCTCCACTCCAATGAAAACGCTGGCCGCCGCGGTCTGATCCGCACGGCCTGGCGCTCCGTATTCAGGGAAGAACATGGCGAAGATCACCTATATCCAGCCCGACGGCGTCGAGAAGAGCGTTGATGTCGATAACGGGCTCTCGGTCATGGAAGGCGCCGTGCGCAACATGGTCGTCGGCATTGACGCGGATTGCGGCGGGGCGTGCGCCTGCGCGACGTGCCACGTCTATGTCGACCCAGCGTGGACGGACAAAACCGGGACCGCGGACGGCATGGAGGAATCGATGCTCGATTTCGCGTCCGACGTCGAAGCGACCTCGCGCCTGTCTTGTCAGATCAAGGTGACCGACGCGCTTGACGGTCTCGTCGTGCGCATTCCGCGCACGCAGGGCTGAAACCCGGCCCGGCTGCTCCCGGGCGGCGGCGCACGCCGCCCTCGCATCCTTTATTCGTCGTCTGAGGAATCGTCCGCCAAGCGGCGCGGCGAGACATCACGCGCGGCCGTATCGTCGCGATCCTCCGTCTCCGCCGGCGGCGAATCCGGGAGGTGACAGGTTACGCGCGTGCCCTTGCCCTGCTCGCTCTCCAGATCGACCCAGCCGCCATGCAGCTCGACGAAATCGCGCACCAGCGCGAGGCCGAGCCCGGCGCCGCCGGGACGTGCGTTCTTCCACGTCTCGAAGATCTTGGCGCGATCGGCCGGAGCGATGCCGACGCCCTGGTCCTCGACATATAGATGCACCACGGCGCCTTCGCGCACCGCGCCGACCGTGACGGCGTCGCCCGCCGCACTGGCGTCAATCGCGTTCAGCGTCAGATTATAGATGACGCCGCGAATGCATTTTGCGTCTGCACGGATGGTTCCGACATCGGGCTCGCACTCCACGATCAAGCGCACGCGATGGTCCATGCGCTTGGCCAAAGCGAGCTTGGTCGCGCTCTCCATCGCGGCGTCCATCTCGACATCGGAGATCGTAAGACCGAACTCTCCCGCCTCGATGGCCGCGACGCTGAGAATGTCCTCGACCAGCTTGTTGAGGTCATCGGCCGCGGTCATGACATTCGACAGCCAGCCAATTTGCTTTTCCGGCAATTCCTCGCCGAGTTCCCGCTTCAACAGCTCGGAATAGCCGATGATCGTCTGCATCGGCCCGCGCAACTGATAGCTGACATGATCGACGAAGTCCGACTTGATCTTGTCGGCCTGCTTGAGCGCTTCGTTGCGGTCGGCCAGCGCTTCGGCGACCAGCCGCGAGGCGGTGACGTCTGAGAACGCGATGACCGTGTCGCCATCGGGCAGCGGCTGGGTGATGTAGGTCAGTATACGGCCGGACGGGCGCCACTCGCCGCTATGCACGCGCCGCCCGGTCGGATCCGTGCAGCGCGCCTTCATGTCCGCCCATTCGGTTCGGTCGGAGAAAACCGGCATGCACAAGCTGACGAGATCGTCGAACGGCAGGCCTTCCTTCAGCGCGGCGGCGTCGAGATTCCACAGATCAGCGAAGGCCTGGTTCCACAGCCGCAAAGAGCCGTCCTGGCGGAACACCAAAACGCCCTCGGACAATTTGTCGAGGGTCGCCTGCAGGACGCGGATGAGCGTGTTGTACTTGATCTCCAGCTCGACCTTCTCGGTGATGTCGCCGAAGACCATCAGTATGCCGCCCTCCGGATGGCCGACGCGCGACACGCGCAACACGCGCGCATCGGGCAATCTCCAGACATCTTCCGGCAAGGCGTCGTCGAGCGCGCCGTAGCGCGACAATTCGCGGGCGCGCCAGTCGGCGTAATTCTTGTCGCCCGGGATCATCTTGCGCTCGCGCAGATGGTCGAGCAGCTCGCCATGGGTCGGCGCGCGCTCCAGCCATTTGCGCTCCAGGCGGAACTGCTCCGCAAACGCATCATTATAGAAGGAAAGTTTCTGGTCAGAAGTGAAGATGACCACGGCTTCGTCGAGCCGGTTGAGCGCCTGTTCCTGGCTGCGCGCATAGCGCTCCAGCGCCTCATGGGCCACAACAGCCTTGGTGATGTCGATCGCGAAGGCGGTCGCGCCGCCCGAGACAGGGAACACGAAAATCGAGTAATGGCGCCGCTCGCCATCAACCACGACGGCGCGAATGTCATCGGTGCGTCCGCCATCGGCGAGCGCGCGGCGGGCCTGTTCCTTGACCTCGGCGTCGAACATCAAATCGCGGTCGACGGCCTCAATGAGGCCTTCCGCGCCGACGGCTTCGAGATATTCCGGATTGGCCCATTCCAGCTTCAGGCCGGAGGACAGACGCCAGACCGGGAACGGCGACTTGGCGAGCATGTCGAGAAAGGCTTCCGGATCGCGCGCGATCGTGCGGCGGTCTTCCTCAATCTTTCCGCGCGCGGAGGATTGCTCGGCGATGCGCATGGTGGCGTCGGTCAGCCACAACAAAGCGCGCGCGCCCGACGGCCGGCCGTCAGCCTCGATGAAGCGGCCATGCGGGGCCGTGATCGTCAGCGAGAACGGCTTGCCGGTTTCCTGCAGAGACGACAGGCAGCGGCGCAGCGTCGTCTCCGCGCTTGCAGCGCCGGCGTCGCGCGCCTCGAAATCTGCGAGCCCGTTCAACAGGCGGGCTGCGACGTCGGGACCGTCCGTGGCGTCGATATAGCGAAGCAAGGTCGCGATGGCGGATTGCGAGCCGTAAAGCCGCGGCTTGCCCCAGCCTTCTGCGACATTGTCATGGCCGCCGTCCCAGACCAGCACCACGCCCGCGAAATTATCGAGCAGGGCTTCATAGGAGTCGCTGCGCGATTCCGCATGACGCACCCGCTCCTGCAGGCGCCGTATGGTCGCGCGCGGCGAGGTCGTCACGCGGACAGCCCAGACGGCCGTCAGCACAGCGACAGCCATCGATCCCGCCGTGATCAACAAAGTGGCGGTCAGCACGGTTCAAGCCCCGTCGCCGGCAATTTCATGGCATCCCCCATGCCCGCACGCTAGCCCCTTGTCGCCGCCCGCCGGCGGCGCGCAGTCCAAGCGCAAATCGAGCCGTGATTCGCGAAAATAACCGAAGCTTGAAGGCGCTGAGCGATCGCTCCACAGAAGCTATGACGCCGGCATGACGACGCCGGCCAAGCGTGTGCGTTTGACTACAGTCCGATGCGCGCCTGGCCAAGCCGGAAATCGAGCACGACGACGCAGCGCTCCAGGCCGGGCTCTCCGGGCGGCTCGAACACCCAGTTGCGGACCGTGCGGCGCGCCTCGCGATTGAACGCATTGGTCGGCTGGGACTCGACGATTTCGACGTTGCTGGTGCGGCCGTCCGCGCCGACATCGAGCCGGACCACGACCCAGCCCTGCACGCCGTTGCGAAAAGCGCGGCGGGGATATTCCGGCTCGTCGAGCGACACGGCCGCCAGACGCGAACCGCCCTCACAGTCGCCGGGCTCGGAATATTCGTTGGATTCGGGCGGAATGCCGTAATCGGACTGCGGCACGAAGACGTCCCGGCCGCCCCCGGCGCACCCGGCCGCCGCGAACGCAAGCGCGGCTGCCGCGCAAAGCTTCTGGATGGTCGACATCATGAGCCGCAGTTAGACGAAGGCGGCCTCAATCGTCCAGCGTCTTGCGGATTTTAGCAGCGATCGCCTGGGCGTCCTCGCGCTCAGAGCGCGCCAGATGCTCGGCGACAGAGCGGCGGTCCTCTTCGGGAAAACTCTGATGCAGTTTCGAGATCGTCTGGATGTGCTCGATCTCGACCTCGAACGCCGTCACCGCCGGGAAAAGGCGCTCGATATAGCCTTCGACCGCCATTGACCTGTTCCAGACCGGATAATCGCCGACTTCGCCATATTGCGGCTCGATCAGAGCCGACAAGTCGTCAATCAGGCTGCGGAACCAGTCGATGTCGTCGATGACGCGCGCGGTTCCGCGCACTGTCGCTTGCTCGAAATCGAAAGTGCCGCCGCGCGTCTTGT